>JAJYTV010000056.1 GCA_021792885.1 Bacillota bacterium | reverse complement strand
CCAAGGTCTCCAAGAGGACCGGAGAAATCCATGGACATCTTTGGGGGGACGAGATTCGGAAGCGGCAGCTGCAGGTGTCGCAGGAATATTTCAAGAGCAGGCTCTAGAGACCGCCGGCGGGGACACTGCCAGCGAATGTGTTAACAAATCGAAAGCAAGTGCAAGCGCACGAACATCGAGTGCCTCGAATCTTTCGATCCGCTCCTGGAGCGGGCTTCAGGGACCTAAACTTGGCGCGCCCGGCAGGATTCGAACCTGCGGCTCTTGCTGCGGAGGTAAGGAGAGGGCTTTCCGTTGTATCCCGGCACTTGCCGCGATGGCCTTCTGAAGCGGGTTTCAGGGTGCCGGTTGCCTGTTGTTTTCCGCCGTTTGCTGTGACTTCACGCGAAAAGCGTTAGCAAATACGTTAGCAGGACTGCACATTGCCCAAGCTAACGTTAAAGAGGTAAAGTGGTAACGTCTGAAGGGAGGTGCCGTGTTGGCTGATAAGATTACGGTTTACGTATCCCCAGAGACGCATCGTCGCCTCAAGACGGCGGCGAGTACCAGGGGGATGAGTCTGTCGGACTTCATGGTTCAGGCGGCGGAGCAAGCCGTTCATGCGCCTGATCGTGCCGCAGCCGCCCGACAGATGGATTTGGTGAGGGGGCTGGTGTCCGGGCTCGTCACGCGTGATGATGTCCAGAACATGCGCAAAGAAGGTCGGCGTTTTTGACGTTTGGCGATGCGGCAGACGGTGCTGTACTTGACGCGTCGGTCGCGCTGGCTTGGGTGCTGCCCGGAGAGACCTCCGATGAAGCCCTGAGACTTCGTAACCTAGCCGTCGAGGAACCGATCACCTTGTTTTGCCCGCCAACGTTCTGGTACGAAGTTGCGAACGCCTTATGGGTGGCCATTCGTCGGGAGCGCATGTCAAACGAAGCTGCTCAACAGGCGCTGGGGGCCTTGCGCGACTTCTTGGTCGAGTCGCATGAGGTGGATGCGGCCGCTTGCCTGTCTCTCTCAACGGAATACGGACTAGCCGTTTACGATGCGGCCTATATCGTACTCGCCTTGGACCGAAAAGCACCGCTCTGGTCTTTGGACAGGGAGATGGCTTCGGTGGCAAGGAATATGGGCATTTGGGTGCGACCTGACCAGCAGGGTTGAAGCCGCTTCCTGTGTTGCAGGTTGGGCATTCGGCGGAAGAAGCGTCTTGTTGGCAGTTTGTTGTCCGGATGTCGAACACGGCCAGAAGTTTGGGCAGAACTCGTTAGCCCCATGAGATGCATCAGCGGTGCCGATGCGAGCTAGGGATCGTGCCGCGCGAAGAGGTGCGTGACGGCATTTCCCAATTACCAGCAGCACTCAGATCTTGGTACTAGAGGCGGAGCGTCGGGACGCTCCCCCTGCGGCACCCTGTGATGTCCGCCCTTGCAGCCATCTCGTAGGCATGAGTGCACAGGCGCTGAACGTTCTTGACAGTACGGCTGCGCGGCGCGTTCAGCGACCAGGAGGTCAAGGGGCCGATGAAGCGCTGGGCCGTCGCCTCTCAAGCCGGGAGGGAGAACCGGCTCAGCGTATATTGATGTTCGGCGTCAACCCACTCCGGATCCCGAGCGAAGCAAGCGGCCCCAGTACGCTAAGGCCTGCCGTCAGCGCGACGGCGTCGTGGAAGGCTGCGGTCGCTACAGGCATGAGCGCCGCGCGCACCGATCCGACCCTTGCCTTAAGCAGGTGTGGGCGGTCTCCGCGAACGATGAACGGTATTCGTGCCAGGTTCCTGCCGTAGGCGGGGGCCTGTTTTCTTTCTGCCGGAGAGGGTGGTGAAGTGCTACCGGAGAATCCGCAGCCCGCTGTGTTCTTTGAACCCGGTACGGACCTCCGCCTGTCCGGTGGCTTTACTCACATTCCCAACGTCGTGCTGCGTTTCCAGCGCTCAGCGGGGAGGAGAAGGCGCTGTACGGCATCCTGCTCTCCTTCGCGTGGCAGAGCGGCGAGGCATGGCCGAACCAGCAGACGTTGGCCAACTGCATGTGCCGCAGCGAGCGCCAAGTGAGAACCTGGCTGCGGCGACTCGAAGGTCAGCGCCGGCGGCACCGACCGGGCGACATGGCGGGGAAGTTGAAGACGGACGGCTGGTTCGGCTTCGGACCGGCGACGGCAAGCAACGCATTGAGCGGGACGAGGGGCGCCACATCTTTGCGCTTTCGGCCGGGGCGCCTGCCTCTCCGCTATTCGTTCTGGCGCTTCCCGGTAGCACGCCTTCTCCGGTAAGCGCGCGCCTTCATGAGACTCCCACAACCCTCCGTCGAGCACCAGGTACCCGAGCGGTTCTTCGACCGATCGAAGAAGACCCACCGGCAATCCTCGCGGCGGCAGGCTTTGAGGCGCTCCCAGGTACCATCGACCCTGGCCTGTTCCACCGCTGCGAGTATCGTACCGACCGCGCCGGCAACGCCATCTTGCGTCGCCTTGATTTCGGGATTCCCCTGCGGGTCGAAGCGGATAGTGACCTGTGCCCTGCGAGCAGCGCGGTTCAGCACCCCGATGCTGGCGTGCGGAACACTTCCGTCATTATGGCTCTGGAGCACGTTGCGGAGTGCCTCGCGAATAGCGATTACCCACTCCAGATCGCCAGGATCCGGCGCATCCGAACCGCCGGGAAGGCCTGCCTCCGCCAGCCACTTGCGGAGGAGTTCGGGGGAGGACAGCATGTCCGTGCCTTCCGCGATCTCCCGGGTATTGATGAAACTGCGGATGAGGTAGACCGGTACCGAGTTCTCCTGCCCGGAGTGCGGAATCCCTCCGTCACTCAAAGAACTGCCCCCCTCTTCCAAGCGGTACTGCTCCGTTCTCCCAATCGCTGTGTGACTTCGACGAACATCTGCACTGCTGCCGACGGCTTTGAGCGCTGCCTAGTTGCAGTTGTGCTTCTGCACACCTCATACATTCGCCGACTCCTGCAGGACGTCCTCGATCGACCCCAGCCGCGATAGCGGGGAGAAGGCAGCCCATCCGATGGTCGACAGGAGCGCGAGCGCACCCAACAGGAGGCCGCTCCGCAGTCCGAGCCACTGGCCCGAGAGTCCGCCAAGGGCAGCCCCGAGGGGTATACATCCGTACGCAACGACCCGATAGCTCGCCGTCATCCGGCCGAGTCGGTCGTTCGGTGTCAGCGACTGCCGAACAGACAGCGCGGCCACGCTCGATAGGGTTGCCCCGAAGTCCATCAGGCCGAATGCCATGATCAGCAGCGGCAGAGCAACTGCGTGCGAACTCGGAGAGAGAGGGATGATGAGCGCGGCCAGGCACTCTATGGCCACAGCAGCGACGAAACTTGCGCCGAGGCCGAACCGCTCGATGGCGGGTTTGCAGATTGCGGCCCCGACGAACGCTCCTACAGCACTGCCTGAGAACGAGAGCCCGATCTCCGCGGGAGAGAGGTGTAGGCTGTGGACGGCGTACAGCACATACAACGTGAGTATCCACTCGTTGAAGAGGTTATAGGACGCGGAAACTGCTATCAGCGAGCGGAGGTAGCGGTTGGCATACGTAAACTGGAGTCCTTCCCAGACGTCCGCCAGAGGGTGGGGCGTTGCTTCTGCCGCAGGGACGGGTTCCGGCAGGCCAATCGCGCCCAGGGTGGCGACCGAAACGATGAACGAGAGCGCATTACCTAGCAGTGCCATGGGCGCCGTCAACAGCTGGACAATTACGCCGCCAAGAGCTGGGCCGCCGAGTTGGGCGCCGGCCGACGTAGCCTGCAGCCGACTATTTGCCCACAGCAGATCGCTCGGGTCGACCAGTCCCGGGAGATAGGCGTTGTACGCGAGCTCGAACACCACCGTCGCGCTGCCGAATAGCAACACTAGACCCCAAAGGATCGGGAGGTTGAGCCAGCCGCGAGACGCGAGAGTGACGATCGCACCTAAGATGACGGCCCGTACGGCATCCGCCAAGATCATGAGCGGACGCCGGCGCAGCCGGTCGACCAAGACCCCCACGTAGAGACTCAGCAAGAGGAATGGCAGCCACTGCATGGAGTTGAGCCAACCAACTTCAGCAGCATTGGCGTGGAGCGTGAGGATCGCAGTGAGCGGCAACGCGAGGACAGTGATCTGCGTACCAACGGATGCGATCCCCTGTCCTACCCAGAGCAGGCGAAAGTCCCGTAGCCTGCCGGTCGTCCCCTCCATTGTGCTGTTGCTCGTGACGCGTTACTTCCTTTCGCAGCGCTGGCCTCGCTTAAACCCCCCGGATCGCGTCGGTGAACCCTCCGAGCCAGGAGGCGAGCAGCCGACCCTTCACATCGTGGGTCGGGTTGATCTCGGTCACGACTATTCCCGTCACCTGCGGTGCCGCCAACAGAATGCCGAGGCACTCGAACGCCTCACGTGCCGTCAGTCCGCCGTTGAAGTGCGGAAAGTTCGCGATCGGCATATCGCCACTGTCGATCACATCGACGTCAAAGTGGATCAGGATCGGCCTGTCATGAGCGTGCAAGGCTGCCAGCGCACGTTCTGCGGCTCCTGTAGGGTCGCCTCGCATTCCCGTGATAGGAAAACGGTGAGCTCGACAACTGTCAAGCCAGACTGCGTGGCGTGGAGCGAGCTCGACCGGATGGTAGCCGAATAAGGCGACGTCCTCCTCCCGCAGCATCGGATAGCGCCCACCTACTCGCGAAAGGGCGTTGTCGACGTGCCCGAGCAGATGACTCATCCCCATCGTGTCCAACACCCCGGAGCCATGGTCCTCCGGCACACTGAGGTCTGCGTCTCCATCGAAGTAGACGAGACCGAGATGCGGATAGCGCTGGATCAGACCAGCTACCACTCCCAAGGTGATCGTGCAGTCGCCGCCGATCACGAGTGGTGTCGAACCGGAGTCGGCGATCCGTGCTATCCGGGAAGCCACCTCGCGTACCACGCTCGTCACACGCTCAAGATCCCGGCAGATCACTCCGACGCCGAGGGGGCGGTGGGCGGCAACTGGAGTGTCTCCTGCGTCGACGACCGCGATATGTTCCTGCAGTCGCTCCACGAGCCCGAGTGTGCGAAGGAATGCAGGCGCCCGTTCCATTCCCGCATGATGTGACCCGGCTGACGTCGGAACGCCCAAGACGGTGATGCTATCCACTTCCATGTCCCCCTTGACCATTTGCGCGCATCGCGGGCCCGAGGCCGAACGCGGGCGATGGAGGTCACCAATAAGAATAAAACACTAGTGACGAAATTCAATATAGACCCGAATACATCACCGTGGAATGACGATGGACAGTGACGAATCGCAGTGATGACGGTGCACCAAGAGCAGCAGCAGGTATGGGTAAGGAAGCCGCCGCATGCAGAGGAGGGACCCGGCGACGGTCCCTGCTCAGCGTCCTGGAGGTGACGTGGAAATTGAGGGATACCACAAGCTGAGCGGGAGGCCCGTCACCTACAAAATCCAAAACCGATTAGCCATCATCCGCCATCCGCCATTGCCTTGGTCGCATGGAGATCGTGCCGCGGCACGACCTGACCGTGCTATACGGTGAAGTTCTTATTGCTCTTCTGACCATCGTGCTTCACGAGTGCCTTCATGCTTGGCCGACTTGCGTCTCGGCCTGCAGGCCAAGTTACATCTCTGGCCGATATGGCCGATCTGGAGGCCCCACATGCAGTCGGAAGTGGTCGAGACATATGGGGGGTTCACCCGAAGGTTGTCAAGAGCGCCTGGGTCACGGACGGCGTCGACATGACCATGAACACCTATTGCCACGTCCTACCCAATCTGCAGCGGTAGGCAGCAAACAGGTTCGGCGACATGATCGGCGGGGCTGAAACTGGAACGCGTAAAACAGGCACCAGAAACGAGCGTTAGCAAAACGTTGGCAAGAGTAGAAATCGAGGCACTCCATCAGGAGTGCCTCGATTTCTGAGATCCGCTCCAGAACGGGTTTCGCGGTGTCAAACTTGGCGCGCCCGGCAGGATTCGAACCTGCGGCCTCTTGCTCCGGAGGCAAGCGCTCTATCCACTGAGCTACGGGCGCAAAGTACCACATCAATGTACCATCTGCCAGTGGGAAAGGCAAACGCTTCAGCGCCTGCGCGCGGTCCGTACGGACTGCCCGTCGATGCAGATCCACGCGTTCGCCCACGTCTGGATCGACCGCACGACCGCCTCAAGCTCCTGGCCTTTCGGCGTGAGCTCATAGAGGACGAAGACCGGGCGGCGGTCGGCGACGACGCGGCGGACGATCCCCTCGTCCTCGAGCTCGCGCAGCCGCTCGGAGAGCAGGCGCTCCGAGAGTTCGGGGACCTGCTGGCGGAACTCGCCGAAGCGGCGCGGCTGTCCCATCAGGATGCGCAGGATGAGGTTCGTCCACTTCTTGCCGAGCAGCTGCGCGGCCTGCTCGTAGCGCGGACACATCACGTCGTAGCGCAAGGGATCTCCTCCACGCGGCATTGTAGCACATGCGCTTGACAAAGGTAAGCAGCTTACCTAACGTAAGTTGCGCACAGGCAAGCTTTGCAAGCCGCATTGGAGGGAGACGCATGGAGATGCACGGCAAGGCGGCCACGCTCGTTTCGGCGGGCATCCAGGAGGCCGCGGCGAAGGTCGGGCCCAGCGTCGTGCGCGTCGAGGCGCGTAGCCTGCAGGGCAGCGGCGTCGGTTCCGGCGTGCTCGTGGACGCTTCGGCCGGCGAGATCATCACGAATGCGCACGTCGTACGCGATGAGGACGAGGTCTCCATCACCTTCCACGACGGGGTGACTCGCGGCGGCGAAGTGCTGGCGATGGACCGGCTCTACGACCTCGCGCTCGTGCGCACCGAGTCGCCGGTGCGCGAGGCAGTCGCGCTGGCGACGCAGGAGGAGCTTCGTCCCGGCCAGTTGGTGTTGGCGGTGGGGAACCCGTTCGGCTTCGACTGGACGGTCACGCTCGGGGTCGTCAGTGCCGTGGAGCGCATGCTGGGCCCGCTCGACGGGCTCGTGCAGACCGACGCGGCGATCAATCCCGGAAACTCTGGCGGCGCGCTCACCGATCTCGAGGGAAGGCTGGTCGGCATCCCGACGATGATCCTCGCGCAGGGGCAGAACCTCGGGTTCGCCATCCCGGCATGGCAGGTGGACCTCGCGCTTTCGCAGTTCCGCCGCCTGGGCCGCGCCCAGCATCCCTGGATCGGCATCCGTGGCGCGACCGAGGTCGTGGCGCCGGAGCTCGCGCAGCTGCTCGAGCTGCCGGCGGCGCGCGGGGTGGCAACACTGGAGGTGGAGCCAGGCGGCCCGGCGGACGCAGCAGGACTCGAGCCGTTCGACGTGATCACCGCGGCCGGCGGCGAGGCGACACCCACGATCGCCGCCCTGCGGCGGGTCGTGCGCCGCACCGCGGTCGGCGAACGCCTTGCGCTCTCCGTGCTGCGGCACGGCGACGTGCGCGACGTGACCGTTCGCGTGCGCGAGCTGCCGCCCGTCGTGATGCGCTAGTTCAGTGAGGAGGAAGAGAACATGACGAAGATCGCGAGCTGGATCACAGCGGGTCCTGGACAGGAGGGCAAGGCGCTCGCCGGCGTGCGGATCGCGGCACGGCTGCGCCAGAGCGGGCGCGCGGAGACGAAGGTCATCTTCTTCGGCCCCGGGGTCCAACTGCTCGACCAGGCGACCGGCGAACTGCGCGAGGCCCTCGAGGCGCTCAAGGGAGCGGGAAGCCCGCTGATCGCGTGCCAGTTCAACGCGAAGCAGCTGGGCGCAGAAGACCGACTCACGGCCTACGGCGTCAGCCTCGAGCCGGCGGGAGACGTGCTGATCCAGCTGACCGAGGAAGGGTATCAGGTCGTCGGCTACTGACTCCCAGGCGAGAAGGGCACCCCGGAAGGGGTGCCCTTCGCCACGTCGTTGACGGTTCTCGGGCAACCTTGGCGTGCTACGATAGGGGTCGGTGCACCGCGGCCCGAGAGCGCGCCCGTCTGCGCGCGCGAAGGAGGCATCGGATTGAACTCGATTTGGGCAGTCGCCCGCAGAGTCGCACTCTTTGGCCTTTCCCTCGTCTGGCTGGTGGCAGCCGTCGCGAAGCTGCACGCATCGTCGGTCTTCAGCGCGCAGACCGCCGCGCTCGGACTGCCCTCGTGGTTGCCCATGGGGGCGCTGCCCTACGGCGAGATCATTCTCTTCCTGGCGACGGCGGCAGCCGGGCTGCTTGGATGGCGCATGCGGGTCCTCGCTGTGCTGAACGGCGCGATCTACATCGTCTTCCTCGCCTTTTTGACCTGGGAGAAGACGCACAACCTCGGCAAGCTCGGCTGCGGATGCTTTGGCGCCCTGCAGCACGGGATCACCACAGGGGACTTCATCCGCGACGCGCTGCTTATGCTGCTCGCCTTCGCCATCGTCCCTGCGCCGCGGGAGGCGATCCGTGATTAGAGCGATCCTGTTCGACTTCGACGGCACGATCCTCGACACCGAAGACGCGGAGTACCAAACCTGGCAAGAGGTGTACCGGGAGTACGGGCAGGAGCTCGCGCTTGCGCGCTGGTCGCAGGTCGTCGGGACGGCGGGCAATCTGTTTGACCCGGTTCGGTACCTCGAGCAGCTGACGGGCCGATCGCTGCCGCGTGACGAGATCCGGCGCCGGCGCAGCGCCCGGGACCGTACACTGACGGATGCCATGGACGCGCGTCCGGGCGTGCGCAGCCTGATCGCGCAGGCGCAGTCCCACGGCATCCGCCTCGGCATCGCATCGAGTTCCGGCCACGAGTGGGTGGAGCGGCACCTGCGCAGGCTGGGTCTCCTCGACGCGTTCGAGGCGATCAGCTGCGCCGACGACACCGGGAAGGGCAAGCCGGATCCCGCTGTCTACCTGCTCGCGCTCGAGCGGCTCGGCTGCGCGGCCGCCGAGGCGGTGGCGGTGGAGGACTCGCCGAACGGCGCGATCGCGGCCGATCGGGCGAGTGTCGCCTGCATCGTCGTGCCGAACGCCGTCACGCGCAGCTTCGCGTTTCCGAAGACGGCCGTGCGACGCGACACGCTGGAGGGCGTGACGCTCGACGAGCTTGTGGCGCTGCTGGCGGCCGGCTAGGCGACGAGAAGAAGACGAGGCCGCCCCCGAGAGGGGGCGGCCTCGGTGTATTCCGAGGAGCGGGATTCAGTAGCGCTCCTCGTCCTCGTCTTTGCCCCAGCGCGCCTTCTTGCCGTGCTCCCGGGCGGAGTAGATCCGCTCTTCCGCGTACGTCGTGGAGACCTGCTCGACGTCCGAGAAGGGGATCGAGAGGTGGACGGCGGCGCGCGTGATCTGCGCGATCACCCGGCGCGGCAGCATCCGTTGTCCGAGGAGCCCGTGCCGGTAGCCGATCCCATCGAAGACGTCCTCCTCGAGATCACCGAGCACGTGCGTGACGTGCCCGACAACGTGGCCGTCGGCCGCCACGATGGCGGTACCGGTCTGCAGCGCCAAGTACGAGATCTCGTCATCCGGACGCTCCTGCTCGTCGAATGCCATTGGTCACCGTCCTCCCTGCAAGGGGCTACGG
>JAJYTV010000055.1 GCA_021792885.1 Bacillota bacterium | reverse complement strand
GGCGAGGTCGACATGCGCCAGGGCCTCTCTCGACGCGCCAGGGTAGGTGCAGTGCACGCCCGAGAGGCGAATCTCGAGCGGCGCGTCCGGCGGGAGGCGCCGCGTTCCGGCCGAAGCGGCAGGCGAAGGCGCGTCGAGCAGCGCAAAGATGCGCTCTGCCGCCACCACGCCGCCCATGCCCGCGTGGAAGTCGCTCCCCAGGCCGCGCAGCGGCAGGTAGAATTCCGGGACGAGGATCAGGATCGCAAGACCCTGGGCGAAGTGCAGCGTGCCAGAAAGCAGCCCGAAGCTGATCGAGACGGCGACGACCGCCGTCGAGAGCGATGCCAGCAGCTCCAGGGCGAACGCGGAGAGGAACGCGACGCGCAGCGTCTCGAGCGTCGCAATCCGATGTCGCTCGCTCACCAGGCGGATGACCTCCACCTGTCGGCGGCTGCGGCCGAACAGCTGCAGGGTGCGCATGCCGCGCACGACATCGAGGAAGTGCGCGGAGAGGACCCGCAGCATGCCCCACTGCTTCTTGGTGCGCGCCTCTGCCGCACGTCCGAGAAGGATCATGAAGTACGGCAGGAGGCCGGCCGTCACGAGCAGGACGATCCCCGCCTCCAAGTCCTGCGCGAGGACTGCGACGAGCACCGTCAGGGGGATGAGTGCGGCGAGCGCCGTCTGCGGCAGGTAGTGTGCGAGGTATGGGTCGAGGCCCTCCACCCCGTCGAGCGCCGTCGCGATCAGCTCGCCCGTGCGCTCGCCGGTGGCATAGGCAGGGCCAAGCGCCAGGATCCGGGCGAACACGCGGCTGCGCATCTCCTGGCGAACGCGCCTTGAAAACGCGTCTGCAGCCGCCTGCCGCAGATAGGCGAGAGCCGCCCGGAGGACCGCCACCAGCGCCAGCGCCAAAAGCAGCGGCTGCAGCTGCTCGAGTCCGGCGCCGCCGAGGAAGGCGCGTGCGATGATCTCAGCCATCAGCGCGGCTTGGGCGACGACCGCGAGGCCGCCGCCCACCGCCAGGAGAACCGTAGCCACGAGCAGCACCCTGCCGGCTTTTGCCGCGCGCAGAATACGTCGGTGCATGGCAGACCGCTCTCCCATCGGAGTGCTAGTAGTGCATGACCTGGTCGACCGACACGCGCTTGCGGAAGACCCAGTAGGTCCAGATCAGGTAGGCGAGCACGATCGGCAGGGCGCTGAACGCGACGATCGTCATGACGTGCAGGCTGTAGGTGTTCGAGGCCGCGTTGTAGACTGTCAGGTTCCAGTTCGGGTTGAGGCTCGAGACCATGACGTTCGGGAAGAGGGTGAGGAAGACGCTCGCGACCACCAGCACGATGGCGAGGCTCGTCGAGACGAACGACCACCCCTCCTTGCGGCGGTCGAGCAGTAGCCGCGTCGCGATCAGGCTGAGGCCCGCAAGGACTGCGACGATGCCCGGCAGCACGCCCACGTGCGGGCTGCTGAACATGTCGGTGCGCAGGATGCTGTAGGCGACGAATAGGATGGCCACGCCGGTCGCGATCCAGCCGACCTTGTACGAAGCCGCCCGAGACCGCTCGTTCAATTCGCCCTCTGTCTTCAGCGTCAGGTAGACGGCGCCGTGCAGCGTGAAGACGAGGAGGGTCACCAGGCCACCGAGTAGCGCGTACGGATTCAGCAGGTTGAAGAAGCCGCCGACGTAGTTCATGTGCGCGTCGATCGGCACGCCTTCCATGAGGTTCGCGATGGCGACGCCCCAGAGCAGTGCGGGTACCGCGCTCCCGAAGAAGATCAGCCAGTCGAACAGGTTGCGCCATCCCGGCCGCTTGTCCTTGCTGCGGAACTCAAAGGCCACGCCGCGCGCGATGAGCGCGACGAGCATCAGGAAGAGGGCCAGGTAGAAGCCGCTGAACATCGTGGCGTACCACTGCGGGAACGCAGCGAAGATGGCACCGCCTGCGGTGAGCAGCCAGACCTCGTTCGCGTCCCAGACCGGGCCGATCGTCTGGATCACCGCGCGCCGCTCCTGGTCGTTCTTGCCGATGAACGGCAGCAGGATGCCGACGCCATAGTCGAAGCCTTCCAGCAGGAAGTAGCCAATGAACAGCACGCCGATCAGCAGGAACCAGAGCGTGTTGAGACTCACCTTGATCCCTCCCTTATACAGCCGCCAGGGTCTTTAGCGGCATTTCCGGAGTCGGCTCGGCGTCCGGGCCGGCCTTCGCGTACTTGACCATGAGGTACACTTCCGCCGCGGCGATGATGACGAAGATCAGCGTGAAACCGATCAGCGTGGTCGCGACGTCACCGGCCGGCACCGTGTTCGACACCCCCTGCGCCGTTGACTGTAGCCCATAGACGACCCACGGCTGACGCCCGATCTCCGTCATGATCCAGCCGGAGGTGTTCGCGATATAGGGCAGCGCCATCGCCCACGGAAGGAGCTTCAGATAGCGCGTGCGCCCCTCGAAGGCATGCCGGCGCGCCAGGAGATAGACGCCGTACAGTGCGAGCAGGATCAAGATCCCGCCCGTCAGCACCATGACGCGGAAGCTCCAGAAGGTGGTCGCCACCGGTGGAATGTAGTTGCCCGGTCCATACTTCTGCACTTCCTGCGCCTGCAGTTCGTCGATGCCGGTGAAGTGGTTCGTGCCGTCGAGCAGGCTCAGCACGCGAGGAATCTGGATGGCGAAGGTATTGCGGCCGCCGGACTGGTCGATGCCGGCGATGATGTTCCAAGCCGCGGGACCCGTGGTCGTGTGCCATACCGCCTCGGCGGCGGCCATCTTCATGGGCTGTGCCACGACGAGGTGCTTCGCCTGGGCATCGCCGTTCACTGCCAGGAGGATACTCGCGACAGCTCCGAGTACGACGGCGATCTTCAGCGAGGAGCGGAAGATCTCGATGTGCTTCTTGCGCAGCAGGAAGTACGCGCTGATCCCGGCCACGAAGAACGCCGCGGTCGTGAACGACGCGTAGATCGCGTGCGGAAATTCGACCCACACCTGCGGGTTGCCGAGCAGCGCGAAGAAGTTCGTCATTTCAGCGCGCCCGTGGACAATCGAGTAGCCGGTCGGCTCCTGCATGAACGAGTTCGCCGTCAGGATCCAGAATGCGGAAATCGATGTTCCGATCGCGACAAGCCACATCGCGAGCGCGTGCACCGAAGGGCGCAACCGGTCCCATCCGAAGATCCAGATGCCGATGAACGTCGACTCGAGGAAGAAGGCAAGCAGTGCCTCGACGGCCAGAGGCGCCCCGAATACGTCACCCACGAAGCGCGAGTAGTTGGACCAGTTCATTCCGAACTGGAACTCCTGGATGATGCCCGTGACAACGCCGACGGCAAAATTGATCAGGAACAGCCTGCCCCAGTATTGCACCATCTTCTTGTACTGGGGGTTCTTTGTGCGGACGTAGACCGTCTCCATGATTGCGACCACTAGCGCGAGACCAATGGTCAACGGCACGAAAAGAAAGTGGAAAATCGTCGTTACCGCGAACTGGGTACGCGCCAGACTCAGGGCATCCACGACGTCGCCTCCCTACTCAGTGTTAGAGCGGGTTAGCATTACTTCTCTCCTGAGCCTGCACCCTCTCGCCAAACAGCCCATCTTGGATGCTCCTATTGGCGACGCACATAACGCTGACAGTCAATCCCTAATCGACGGCTTCAGCGCCTTCGCACACAAGTGCTCGCGGCCTTTCTTCCGGACTGCGTGGCCAGGGGTTTTCTGAACGAGTGGCCGTATGCATTGCAAGTCGCGCATGCGAAACTGAGGACAATAGGCGGCGGCGGAGTCCGGCGCCTTGTAGGGTATTTCAGACAGCAGCCGAGGTCTTTGCGAACCGATCGCGCAGACACCTATTCTCAAGTACCGGAGGGGAGCATATGCTTTCCGAACTGTATCAGCAGCTTTCGGTGGCCTGGCAGCCGATCATGGACCTGCACACCGGGACGCCGTGGGGTTACGAGGCGCTGATCCGCGGCCCAGCCGGTACGTACGAGTCGGCCGAGGCCCTGGCTGAACTCGCCCGGCGCGAGGACTCGGAAAAGGTGTTTGAGGAAACGTGCCGCCGTCTTGCGTTCCAGGCGGCGGCGAACGAGCTGCCGCGGTCCGCCATGCTGTGTCTGCATGCGGACCCGCGCTTCACCGACTTGGCGTTGGCGCCGCCGGATCTTGACTGGCGCGCGGACCACACGGTCATCGAGATTTCCGAAGATTCTCCGCTCTTCGCCCAGCCCGAGGACCTGCAGTCTGAACTTGGCATCTGGCGGGCCCAAGGCTACCGCATCGCATTCGCCGGCTTCGGCAGCGGGTTCGCCGGGCCCACCGCACTTCTCGCCGCGCGTCCGGACATCGTCAAGATCGACCAGCTCCTTGTGCACGACATCGATCGCGACCCATGGCGCCAGGAGATGCTGTCCACAATCGTCCGCGCCGCCTCCGACCTTGGCGCCGTCGTCGTAGCGGAGGGCATCGACGCGGTGACGGAACTGAACGAGGTCGTCGCACGCAAGATCACGTTGGGGCAAGGGACCCTGCTAGGGCGTCCCGTCTGCGGATCACAGGTCGCCGAGTCCACGGGGGGCTGGCAGCATTCGCGACAAGAATCGCTGGACATCCTGGCTTCGGAACTGCCCGCCGTCGGAGCCGCCTATGCGGTCGACCGCACCCGCAGGATCGTGGCCTGGAATGAGGAGGCGGTCGCCATGACCGGCTACCGCTCCGAGGCCGTCCTCGGCACCAACTGCTGGCTGAGCGGCCTGGACCACAGTGACCTGTCGGGTTCCCGCCTCTGCTTTCGCGCTTGTCCGCTGGTCAAGGCGATGCAGACAGGGCAGCCGCAAACGGGCGTCGTCTCGTTGCGGACGGCTGGCGGTGCGCGAAAGTGGGTGGTGACCCACGCGAGGCCGGTCACCAATGAGAGCGGTGAGATCGTGGGTGCGGTGGAGACCCTCGTCCGCACGCAGAAGCCGCAGCTGCCGCCCCACAAGATGGATGCGCCAGAGCCTCGCCCGCAGACGAAGATGCCATCGCTGTACGGGAAATTTGACTAGCCGAACACGGAGGCAATCTTCCTTCGCTGCCCTGCTTAGCCGATGGCGGCGGGGCAGGCTGCCCCTCTCACCCGTTCCGTTAGACCAACCCAAAGCTACGCAAAGGTAGCTTCAGCGCTAACTTCCTGCTTCGTCGGGGCCGGTTTCACAGCAGCCAGATGACCACTGCCAGAGCCTTCCCCTCCACAGGCCAACACCGTGGAACCCACGGCGTATTGGGCCAGATTGATCGCTGCGTTGAGGTCTCGGTCGTGTGTGGTGTTGCACGTCGGACAGGTCCAGAGGCGCAGCGACAGCGGCAACTCGTCGTGGATGAAGGCGCAGGCCGAGCACAGCTTGCTGCTCGGGAAGAAGCGATCTGTTGCGATTCTCGAGAGGAGGAAGAATCACCAGAAACACGAAATCCACCAAGCCTCTCGCGATGACAAGAGCGCGAACTCGACTCCCGCACTCCCAACGTTTTTCAGAGGACCAATAACTTGCGGATAACTACAGCGGTGACAGCTTCGAAGACCCTTATCCAACTATCCACGGGCATGCGATACATCGTCATCGTGTATGTTGCCTATCATTTGTGGCACTCGCCGGTGGCCGTCGGTGCGACACTCGGACTCCCGTCCCTGGCGCAAGTGATCCTCGCCCCATTGGGTGGCGTCATCGCCGATCGCTACCACCGTCCCCGCCTGATTGCAGTGAATCATCTCGTGGCAGCCCTCGGCGTTGCGGGGATTATCGGCCTTACGTTGCTTCCGTCCACGCCTGCTCTTCTCGTGCCACTCTACATATTGGCATGGCTTCTAGCTGGTACCGAAGTGCTCGCAGGACCCTCGTACACCACGCTGCTCGCCGATGTCTTGGACGAAGGTTCACTGGTGGTCTGGCAGGCAAGGGTTGGAGCATGGGGCCAGGCAGCTTGGCTGGCCGGGACGCTCCTTACGGGGCTCGCGATCAGCGCTGTACGAGCCCCGTTGGCCTTGGCCATCATACTGGCGCTGACAATTCTCGCACTCGCCGTCACGCTCTTGGCTGGAGATCCGCGCGAGACGAGCACCGGAAGGGATCTGAAATGGCCAGAGTCCCCCTTGCGCACATTGCCGAAGGCCTGGCGGCACCTTCGAAGCGATCCATTCCTTTGGGCATTTTTGATCATCGTGAGTCTCAGCAACATTCCGCACAACGTACTCCTCGCGCTTCCTCTGTTCCTCTCCCTGCACCTCAACGCAGGATTCGCTGGGTTCGGGGGCGTGGAGGCGGCCCTCATCGTTGGAACTGTCGCCGCTGATGCTTGGTTTGCCCGCAGAATCCGTACGCATCGCCTACGCAGGCTACTCGTAATGGCCTTTGCGCTTCAAAGTGCCATCGCTGGCTTGATGTGGGTTGCATCGGGCAGGTCCATTCTGGTCGTCAGCCTCTTGATGGCAGCGTACGGCGCTACGGATGCTCTCTTTATTCCCGCGTACAGCCGCCTCAGTTCCTCTGCCCCGACTGCAATCAGAGGCCAGGTGCTTGGCCTGTTCAACTTGGTGGCCGTTCTCATGAACCCCGTTGTGAGCGTTGCCACCGGCTGGCTGCTCACCTTTTGGTCCCCTCGGACCATCGTGCTGAGCCTGATCGGCGTATTCGGGGGACTCGCGCTGATCGTCAGCAGGATGGGCCAATTGAACGAGTCAACAGCCGCGCCCGCGCAGGGGTCGCGAGTGGTGCATTGAGCGCAGGTAGAACCCAGACGACCCGCCGCGTACTGCGAGGCTGTCATCGCTCGCCGATCTCAGGGTCTGCCATTGATGGCGCGCAAACGCATGTCCATCCTTTCTTTTTTGGGCGGGCCACCTTTGGTACACAGGGGTAAGGGCCACGAAGCCCTGCCGCGCGCCGTGAAGTTTCATGCTCAGCAAGACCAGAATTGCCATCCAGAACGGTCTGGATAGCATCCTGAGGCCCGATTTTTGAGCGGTGGTATTATCTACACCGCTCTGTCCGTGATCGCATTCGCGAACTTGGCCATGGTCGTGCCGATGCAGGGGCGGATGACGACCGCATCGACGATGGTCCGCTCGCCTTCGTGCGGCTGGCCGGCGATGTGACGCAAGGCGGCTCCGCGCAATCGTAGTGAGCGCGGCCGCGACCCTTCGTGGAGTCAGGCAACGGAGATGCAGGGAGCCGCAGACGCGCCTCCCTGCATCTCCGCCCCTCAGATGAAGAGCGTGGTGTGGCCTTCCTTCGCGGTCTCGATGAACTCGCCGACGCCGGCCACGCGGTCGACGATGTCTTCCAGGTCCTCGAGCTTCAGCCCGAAGAGGTCCATGGTCATGCCGCAGGCGACGATCTCCACGTCGCCGAGCTCCTTCGCCGTGCGCAACTGGTCGACGAGTCCCGGGATCTTCTTCTCCTGCAGCGTCTTGCCGAGGTCCCCGACCATCGGAGCGAACGAGGGGCTCACCGGCATCTGGAAGAAAGCGCCCTTGCGCAGCGCCATGAGGCCCCAGAAGGTCAGGAAGATCCGCACTTCCTGACCCATCGCGATCGCTCCGGATGCCAGGATGCCTACGGGCAAGAGCTTATCCATCTCGCCAGAGAACACGATCATCGAGATCCGTTCCTTGTCCATCTCTGTCCCTCCGTCCCTACTTCGGGCTTTCTACCCACATGCTGCGCACGAAGCCCAGCATGAAGCGTAGCGCGATCGCCATCGCCGGATCCTGGCGCAGCATCTTGAGCATCGCACCCACCGTGATCGGGCCCGGGTGCGCGCGGACCTCATCCGCGCCCGCCGTCACCGCATTGCTGATGCGCTTGGCAAGCCCCCGCATGCCTTCACCCGGCCCCAGCTCCGAGACCTCCTCAAGGAGCGGCGTCAGCGTCGGCGCCGCCTTCTGCAGGGTGGCCAAGAGGCTGACGATGTCCGGACTGGTCAGCAGGTCGAGCGCCGCGATGGTCGACTCCGCCACGCCGCCCAACCGGTTGATCATGCGCGGCGTCACAGAGGCCAAGGCCGCCGACGCCAGGCTGCTGCCCTCCTCGCGGAAGGCATCGACCAGGTTCTGTTCCTCCAACGCCATCTGTCTCTTCCTCCCCTACATGACGGCCTTGAGATTTGCCCAGTGGATGCGGTTGTAGGTCTGCTTGAACCAGTGCACCGCATTCGTCGGCTGCGGAACCTTCGGCGGGTTGAGGTAATCGAAGGAGATGAAGGTTGCCCGCTCGAGGCCGGTCTCGATGAAGCAGAACGCGCGCCCGTTGTACTGGTAGGCGGGAGGAGACCCCTCTGTCAGCAGTCCCACAAGGTTGTCCGCCAGTACCTCGGCCTCGAAGTGCGCCACGGAGCCTGCCTTGGAGACAGGGAGGTTCGTCGCGTCGCCGAGGACGAAGATGTCGTCCCTGCCGTTGAGGTTCAGCCGGTTGCGATCGGTCGGGTACCAGTTTCCGGCCTCGGCGAGTCCCGACACCGCGCCAAGCTCATCTCCGCGGTGCGGTGGAATCGCGACGAGCACGTCGTAGGCGACGTCCGTTCCCTCCAGCGAGTGAACGACCTTCTTCTCCGGTTCGACGGACTCCATGTTGAAGAACGTCTCGACGCGAACGCCGCGGTGTTCCAGCTCCGGCTGTGCCCACTCCGCCACGGACGGGATGGAGTGCGTCCGACCGAGCGGATATGTGTAGACGATCTCGGTCTGCTCCCGGATACCCCGAACGCGCGCCCATTCGTCGAACATCATGGTGAACTCCAGCGGGGCGACGGGGCACTTGTGCGGCACCCCGACGGTCAGCACGACCCGACCGCCCTGGAAGCGACGCAGCTCGTCCCTGAGCTGAAGCGCCCCCTCCAGGGTGTAGAACCAGTGGCCGCCTTCCGACAGTCCCGGTACCTCTTGCAAGTTGAGACCGGAACCGGTCGCGAGGACGAGGTAGTCGTAGTGGAGCGCCTCACCGCCCGCCCGCTCGACCACCTTGCCTTCTGGGTCGATGCGCACCGCGCGGTCGTGGACGAACTCAATGCCTGGAGCGAGCAGCTCCTTGATCGGCCGGATCAGTTGTGCCGGCCGCATCAAATCGAAGACGACATACAGAAACCCCGGCTGGTAGATGTACTCGTCCTTGTCGCCAAGCAGTGTGACGCTGATCTCGCCGTGGGCGATCTCGCGCGAGAGGTCTCGTGCCACGAAGTTCGCCACCATCAGGCCACCGGTCCCGGCGCCGACGATCACAAGACGCTTCATGATCAGCGCGCCTTGCGCACGGTGATTTCGTCATACTCGCCCTGCGCTTCTACCCCGATGAACTCCTGCCCAGCCTTCTGGGCCCACAGCGGAATGTCTTTCTTCGAACCTGAGTCGTTGGACAGTACCGTAATCACTTGTCCGACTTCTGCGGCCTTGACTGCCCGAATCAGCTCCATCAGCGGTCCGGGACAGAAACTGCCGCGTGCATCGATGACCATTTTGTCGGCCATGTCTTCACCCGTTCCTTTC
>JAJYTV010000054.1 GCA_021792885.1 Bacillota bacterium | reverse complement strand
GCGAGACGAGGAGATCGGGGAGGTGGAGCAGCCAGCGATCGTGCCGCGCCTCTCGAAGACGCCGGGGGTTCTCCGCTGGGCGGGCCGTATCCGTCCGGGGAAGGACAACGGCGAGATCTTCCGCCGCGTCCTCGAACTCTCCGCGGACGAGGTGTCGAATCTGCGCCGGGACGGGGTGATCTGACGCGCGGCGCCGCTCTCTTCACGGACCGGTAACGCCGGCCTGCTACACTCGCGGTGCCTGGGGCGGCGCCAAGTGCCCCGGAAGGCGGAGGTGCTAGAGTGCAGACAGAACTCTTCCTCGTGCGGCACGGAGAGAGCATCTCGAACGTGGAGGGCAGGTTCTCTGCGACGCCGCCCGGTCCAGGACTGACGGAGCGGGGCCGGATGCAGGCGCAGGCCGCCTGCCGGCGCATCCTCCAGGACGTCCGGCGCCCCCACAGGATCGTCAGCAGTCCGATGCGGCGGGCGCTCGAGACGGCGCAGCCGCTCTGCCTGGAGACGGGCCTCGGACCGGAGCTTTGCACGGCGCTGACGGAGACCGCCTTCGGCGCCTGGGACGGGAGGCTCGCTGCGGAGCTGCGGGGGCTCTCGCAGTACGACGGGTGGTGCACAGACCCGGAACGCTTCCCGCCGCCCGGAGGGGAGTCGCTCTCGCAGGTGGGCTTTCGGGTGGGGAACTGCCTGCGCGGCATCGCCGAGGAATGCCCCGGCCAGACGCTCGTCGCCTTCACGCACATGCACCCTTTGGTCTCGTTCCTGCAGCACGCGGCGGGGCAGCCGTACGGGCGGGTCAGCTGGCTGCCGAACGCGGCGGTCGTGCGCGCGCGGTGGAACGGACAGGAGTTCGAGTTCGTCGGCCTTGACCTGCAGGCAGCGCACGCCGGCAGCGAGGAGGGGTACGCCTACGGCGGGTAGGATCCGAAGGCACCATGCCGTTGGCCCCGCCGAAAAAGACGTCCGACGAGGGGAAGGACCGCATCGCGGCCTTCCCCTCGTGCCGCACAGCACGCCAGGGTTTGCCCCGGTACGACCGCCCTTTGCACCCATCGCGCGAATGTTGCGCTTTGGTGTTGCTCTGAGGCAGGAGTTCCATGCACCGCGAAGAAATGCTGATTGTCAACAATCGACGATGAAAGGAGGAAGGATGGTGCGGGAACAGCCGAACACGAGCCGCGAGTGGCGCAAGACGCTGTCCCAAGGGATCGTGGACGATTTGCGCTCCGCGATCCTGCGTGGGGAGCTCGAGGCGGGACGCCGGCTCCTGGAGACGGAACTCGCGGAGACCTACCGCGTCAGCCGCGGCCCGCTGCGCGAGGCGTTCCGCATTCTCGAGCGCGAAGGGCTCGTGCAGTATGTGCCGCGGCGCGGGACGTTCGTCACGTCGCTCTCGCGCAAGGACTGGCAGGAGACCTACTCGCTCCGCCTGCTGCTTGAGACCTTCGCCTACCGCCTCGTGGCGGAGCAGATCGTCGAGGACGACATCGCGCATCTGCAGACGATGGTCGACGACATGCGCCTTGCGGGCGATCGCAACGATGTCGCCTGGCTGCTCGACATCGATCTGAAGTTCCACGCCTACTTCGTCGGCCGCAGCGGGCACCGCCGGCTGATGGAGGTCTGGGAGAACCTCAGCCAGATCATGAGTGCGGTGTTCCTCTACGTGATGCGCGAACGCCACGTGGCGGGCAAGGCGGTCGGCGACCGCCACCAGGAGATCCTCGACGCCTTCGCGAGCCGCAACGTGGGCCGGGTGGAACAGATCTTGCGCCTCCACTATTTCATCGACGAGTTCGACGCCTCGGAGGGAGAGACACACGCTTGAGCAAAAGTTACGGCTGGAAGGTTCGCATGGCGGCGGGCGCCGCGCTGGCGCTCATGCTGGCCGGCTGCGGAACGACGGCGGCGCAGCAGAACGCGAGCGCCAGCCAAAAGCCGGTATACGGAGGGACATTCAGTATCGGCATCCCGGTCGACGCCGGGACGCTCGACCCGCGCCTCGCCCAGGACACGTCCGCCCAGGCGGTGGACAGTCTCATCTTCAACGGCCTTGTCGCGATCAACAACAGTCTGCAGGCGGTGCCGGGCCTCGCGACCAGATGGAAGCAGGTGAACGCGACGACCTGGGACTTCACCCTGCGCCAGGGCGTCGAGTTCTCGAACGGCCAGCCGTTCACGTCGGCCGACGTCGTCTACACCTACCAAACGATCCTGAACCCGAAGTTCAACGCCCCACACGCCCAGCTCTACGCGCCGATCAAGAGCGTCGTGGCGCTCGGCAAGTATGAAGTCCAGTTCAACCTCTCCGAGCCGTACGCGCCGCTGCTGAGCTACCTCAACATGGGCATCGTGCCGCACCTCTCCGCGGGGGGCGCGAACTTCGCGACCCATCCGATCGGCACCGGCCCCTATGAACTGAAGTCGTGGCAGCGCAACAGCCAGATCACACTCGTGCGCACCCCGCACTTCTACGGCCAGAAGCCGTACCTGAGCCAGATCGACTTCGCGGTGCTGCCGGACAACACGGCGCAGGTCAACGCCCTCAAGGCTGGCACGCTGAACATGATCACGTCGCCCTTGCCACCGCAGGACATCATCACCCTGGAGAAGGACCCGAGCGTCACGGTTCAGAAGGAGACGGGCCTCGGCATCATCTACCTCAACCTGAACCTCCGGGACCCGATCCTCAAGGACCTGAAGGTGCGCGAGGCGCTCGACCTCCTGGTGAACCGCCAAGCGATCACGCAATCGATCTACAAGGGCATCGACACCCCGGCGGCCACGACCCTGATCCCGGGCACGTGGGCGTACGACCCGAACATCCAGGCGCCGGCCTTCAACGTGGCGGCGGCGAAGAAGCTGCTCGCCGAGGACGGCTGGACCAAGAACAGCCAAGGCGTTCTGCAGAAGAACGGCAAGACGCTCACCCTTACGCTCTCCACCTACAACGACCCGAACCGCGTCGAGATTCTCACCTACCTGCAGAACGTGCTCTCGCAGGTGGGCATCCAGGCCAAGGTGGTACAGCAGGACTGGGCGACTTTCATCGCCGGCGTCATGGCGCACCACTACCAGGTTGCGCTGATCGGCTGGCTCGGCCTCGTCGACCCGGACAAGGCGATGTACGAGCAGTTCACCACGAACGGTGCCTTCAACTGGGAAGGCTACTCCAGCCCGACCGTCGACCAGCTCCTGCAGAGCGCGCGCACGGCCACCACCATCGCGCAGCGCAAAGCGGACTACGATCAGGCGTCGCAGATCGTACTGCACGACCTTCCGTACATCGTGCTCGCCGACCAGGGCTGGGTCGTGGTCACAGGCAAGAACGTGCACGGGCTGCAGATCAACCGAACCGGAAGCTTCCGAAACCTCGAAAGCGTCTGGCTCAGCAACTAAGCCCGCGACCGGGGGGCACGGAGCATACCGTGCCCTCCGCATTGCCAAAGGGGGGTGGGGCAGCCTGGCGGGATATCTCGTGAAGCGTATCTCTCTCCTGGTCCCCGTTCTCCTCGGCATCAGCTTCGTGGTGTTCCTGCTCATCCACCTCATCCCGGGCAATCCCGCGGCGACCATGCTCGGCACGAGCGCGACGCCCGCGCAGATCGCGAGGCTCGACCACGCCCTCGGCCTTGACCAGCCGATCTGGCAGCAGTTCCTCGACTACCTGGGGCGCGTGCTGCAAGGAAACCTCGGCCAGTCGATCAGCCAGTACCAGAGCGTCAGCAGCCTGATCGCGTACGCGCTGCCGAACACGATCGAGCTGGCCGTCGTGGCGCTCGCGATCGCGGTCGGCCTGGCGCTGCCGCTCGGGGTCGCCTCGGCGGTCTGGCGCAACAGCTTCTTCGACTTCGCGTCCATGACCTTCGCCCAGATCGGCATCTCGATGCCGGTCTTCTGGCTCGGCACGCTGTTCGTCGAGTTCTTCGCCCTCGACTTGCACCTCTTCCCGACGTTCGGGATCGGCCCGCCGGTCGGGACGGCGCTCGCGTCGCTCGTCACCGGCAACGTCGGGCCGCTCGGCTCGCTGCTCGCGCACGTCGCGCTGCCCGCGCTGACGCTCGGCCTGACGGGCGCTGCGATCGTCAGCCGCATGGTGCGCACGGCGATGATCGAGGTGCTGGGGCAGGATTACATCCGCACGGCCCGCGCGAAGGGGCTCTCCTCCGGCCGCATCGTCTGGCGCCACGCGCTCAGCAACGCACTGCTCGTCGTGGTCACGGTGATCGGGCTGCAGTTCGGCTACTTCCTCGGTGGTGCAGTGATCATCGAGAGCATCTTCGCGTGGCCCGGCATCGGGCGCCTCACGGTGAACGCGATCCTTGCGCGCGACTTCCCGCTGGTGCAGGGGTGCGTGCTGGTGATCGCTGCGCTGTTCGCAGTCGTGAACCTGCTAGTGGATGTGAGCTATGCGCTACTCAACCCGAAGATCCGCTATCAGTAGGGTCGGCCGCAGCCTGCGGCGCTACCCGCTGCTCTGGATCGGCGCCTTCATGGTCGGGGTCGTGATCCTCGTCGCGGTCTTCGCGCCGGTGCTCTCGCCCTACCCGCCGAACCAGATGGACATCCTGAACCAGCTCGCGGCACCGTCCGCGCGCCACCTGCTGGGCACGGACAACTTCGGCCGCGACATCCTGACCCGCATCTTCTACGGCGGCCGCGTGTCGCTTCTGGTGGGCTTCGCCTCGGTCGTGATCGCGGGTGTGATCGGCACGACACTCGGACTCGTCGCGAGCCACTTCGGCGGCATCGTCGACACGCTGATCATGCGCCTCACGGACATCGTGCTGTCGTTCCCGGTGATCCTGCTCGCGCTGGCGCTCGTCGCCGTGCTCGGCCCTTCGGTGCGGGACATCATCCTCGCGCTCGGGCTCGGCTACTGGGCGAGCTACGCGCGGCTGGTGCGGGCCGCCGGCCTCGAGGTGCGGGAGGAGCAGTACATCGAGGCGGCGCGATCGGTCGGCAACGGCGATCTGCGCATCATGCTGCGCTACATGCTGCCGAACGTCCTGGGCCCGATCCTCGTGATGGCGACGCTCGGCGTCGGCTCGGCGATCGTCGCCGAGGCGTCGTTGAGCTTCCTCGGACTCGGCGTGCAGCCCCCGACGGCGAGCTGGGGCGCGATGATCGCGGACGGGCTGCGCTTCTTCCTGCAGTCGCCGAACCTCTCGACGTTCCCGGGGTTCGCGATCATGTGGACAGTGCTCGGCTTCAACCTGCTCGGCGACGGCCTCTCCGACTACTTCAACCCGAAGATCAACCGCGGACGCCGCGGTGCGCAGGACGATGAAGAACCAGAGGAGGAGTCCCTGGATGCAGCGGACGTATCGGTCCATTGACATAGCGAAGCTCGCGAGCGGACTCTCGCTCAGCCTGCCCCTGCACGAACTGGTGGGCGAAGCGGGCGGTCCGGCGGTCGGGATCTCTGCCGCGGTGCACGGCGACGAGGGCGTCGGCGTCGAGGTGATCCGCCGCCTCTTCGCGGACTCGGAGCTCGAGGAACTGCGCGGGCGGCTCGTGCTCCTGCCGGTCGCGAACCCGCTCGCCTTCCAGAGCAACACGCGCAACACCCCGCTCGATATGGCGAACCTGAACCGCGTCTTCCCCGGCGACCCGGACGGCTGGCTCACGGAGCAGATGGCGGACGTGATCTCGCGCGAATTCCTCACACGGATCGAGGTGCACATCGACCTGCACGCGGGCGGCCTCTACCCGATTGTCGACTACGTCTACCAGCTGAACGCGCCGGAGCTCTCCCGTGCCTTCGGGCGCCGGTTCCTCTACGCGCCGCCCCATCCCTACGAGGGAACGTCGACGGAGGTTTCGGGCAAGAGCGCGAAGGCCGTCGTCGTGGAGCTCGGAGGGGGCCTGACGGCCCAGGAGCCGTACGTGGAGCTCGCGCTCAAAGGGCTGAAGAACGTGCTGCGCGCCGCGGGTGCCCTGCCCGGCGCGGCGGACGCGCCGCCGGCGCAGACGCTCCTGCACCGCATCGAGACGGTGCGCCCGCACCAGGGCGGCCTCCTCCTGCCGGTCGTGCAGGGCGTCGGCGGGCGCGTCAAGGCGGGCGATGTGCTCGGACGCGTCGTCTCGCCCTTCACCTTCGAGACCCTCGAGGAGATGTGCTCCCCCTACGACGGCGTGATGATCCTGACCCACCCGACGGTCCACCGCGTCGAACCCGGCGACTACGGCTACATGGTCGGCGAGTTCGCGACGGCGGAGCCCGTGCGGTGATCGGGGCGACCGAGCGGGGGTTCGGCGAGGCCCTGACGGCGCTCGTGCTCGGGATCGACGAGCTCTACCGCGCCCGGCTGCCGCGCACTGCGACGGGGCTGCAGGGCGAGGGCTACGTCGCGATCAACCTCTCGCGGGTCGCGCCGCAGGGACTCTCGTCCTACGACGAGGCGCGGGGTCAGTGCAAGGAGCTCTCCCGCACGCTCGCGGCGCTAGACCTTGCACCGGACCGCAAGGTCTACTTCCAGGACTACCTCGCCTCGATCGAGACCTTCCTCGCCTGGCAGTACGGAGAGAGCGTACCGTACCCGGCGCTCGTGCAAGGCCTCCTCGGCGTACAGGGCGAGCCGCCGGCGCTCGAGCCGCTGCTCGGGGAGCTCGGCACGCTCCTGCGCGAGGCGGAACACACGGGGGATCTCCCCGAGATGCTGCAGGCCTTCGAGGCGGAGCGCACCGTGCCGGCGTCCGAGGTGGGGAGGGAGCTCGGGCGCTACCTCGCGCAGGCGCGGGCGTTCGTGCACGAGCGGCTCTTCCCGCTGCCGAGCGACTTCACGTTCGGCGTCGAGGTCGTCTCGGGCGCTCCCTACAACGCCTATTGCGACTACGTCGGGCGCGTCGTGCGGGTCAATGGCGACGTGCCGCACACGCACGAGGGACTCAAGCACCTCGCCTGCCACGAGGCCTATCCCGGCCATTCCACCCACATCCTGCGGCGCGAGCAGCTCGTAGCGGCGGGAGAGATGACCGAGGACGGCCTGCTCGTCGTCACCGACACGCCGACGAGCCCGCTCTTCGAAGGCATCGGGGAGCTCGGCATGCGGCTCGTCGGCTGGAACGAGACCGTCGCGGAGCGCATCTCGCTCTCCGTGATGCGCCTGCGCTCCGCGCTCGGCGCCTGGGCCGGCACGCTGACCGCACAGGGGCGCCTCGAGGAGGCGAAGGAGCTCCTCGTGCGCTACGGCGACGCATCCTGGATGCATTCTCGCCTGCGCTTCCTCGACATGCCGCTGCGCCGCCCGTTCATCTTCGCCTACCACTTCGGCGACCTGCTCGTCGAAGAGGTGCGCGCGGCGGCGGGCGACGACAGCCGGTTCCTCGCCGGTCTCTACGACCGCATGCACTCACCCGCGTCACTGCGGCGGATGTTTTCCGAAGGGAGCAACTGATCCATGCAACGTCTCAAGAGCGCCGATCTCTACCGCCGCGCCGAGAACCACATTCCGGGCGGCGTCCACTCCAACACCCGGGCGCGCGCGCCGCACCCGATCTACTTCGAGCGCGCCGAAGGCGCCTACCTCTACGACGTCGACAGCAACCGCTACCTCGACTTCGTGCTCGGCAACGGCGCGATCATCCTCGGCCACGGCCACCCGAAGGTGCAAAGCGCCGTGCGTGCGGTGCTCACGGCCGGCATCACGACCGGCAGCGAGACACGCCTCGGCGTCGAGGCCGCGGAGCTCCTCTTGCAGCAGGTGCCGACGGCGGAGATGGTGCGCTTCGCGAACAGCGGCACGGAGGCCGTGATGCACGCGCTCGAGCTCGCGCGCAGCGCAACCGGCCGCACGCGCGTGGCGAAGGTCGAGGGCGCCTACCACGGCTGGGACTCCCAAATGTACGTCTCGGCCTGGCCGGACCTGCAGCAGGCAGGGCCCCCGGACGCGCCGCAGCCCGTGCTGACGCATAGCGGTGCGGACGCCGAAACCTCGCGGAGGACGCTCGTCCTTCCGTTCAACGACATCGCCGCGACGCGCAGGCTGATCGAGGAGCACAAGGACGAGCTTGCGGCGGTGATCATCGAGCCCGTCATGATGGACATCGGGTTCATCGAGGCGACGCCAGGCTACATCGCGGAACTGCGTGCACTGACGGCGCGCCACGGCATCGTGCTCGTCTTCGACGAGCTCCTGACGGGCTTCCGCGTCGCCCCGGGCGGCGCGCAGGAGTACTACGACGTGACGCCGGACCTCTCCACCTTCGGAAAGGCGATTGCGAACGGCTACCAGGTCGCGGCGGTCGCGGGGCGGCGCGAGATCATGGAGCAGGCGCGTCCGGGCGGCCCCTGTGCATGGGTCGGCACGTTCAACGGCCATGCGGTGAGCATGGCGGCGATGGTCGCGACACTGCGCGAATTCGAGAGTGGCGAGGTCTGGCGCCAACTGCAGGAGCGCACGTCCTACCTCGAGCAGCAGTTCTCCCTGCGCGCCGCGGAGCGCAGCATCGAGGCCGTCCTGCGCGGGCGCGGCGGCAACTTCCACTGGTACTTCACCGGGCGCCCCGTACAGGACTACCGCACGGCGGCGCAGTCGAGCGCGGACCTCTACGGCACGTTCGCCGCGACGGCCATAGAGCATGGGCTCTGGCTCGCGCCTGGTACGCTCTCGCACCACTCGCTGACGATCGCGCATGAGCAGGAGCACCTCGACGCCTTCGTGGCTTGCCTCTAGGGGAGGTGCAGGCATGCGTGACCAGGAGGAGCGGCTTGCGGCCGCGCTCGCGGCCGCCGCGCGCTTAGGGGTCCCGGCGAAGGCGATCGACCAGGACCTCCTCTCGGCGGAGGTGGCAGGGATCGCCGCCGTGTGCGAGGCGCTCTGGGCCGTGCCGCTGGCACAGCCTCTCTCCGGCTGGCGCCGGGCGCCCGCCCGTGTCTGAGATCGCGCGGCTGTACCGTCGCTACCGCTCGGGCGAGATCTCTCCTCTAGAGGTCATCGAGCGGCACCTTGAGCGCGCGAGCACGCGGGGTGCGGAGCTGAACGCCTTCACCCAGATCCTCGAGTTCGACGCGCGTTGGGCGGCTGGGGAGTCCGTGCGGCGCTATCGCGACGGAAGGCCGCTCTCGCCGCTCGACGGCGTGCCCGTGACTCTGAAGGACCTCATCCAGATGCGCGGGGCCGCGACGACGGCTTCCTCGCAGGCGGCGCCGGCGCGAGCGGCCGCGGCCGACGCAGAGATCGTCGCGCGCCTGCGCGCGGCGGGCGCCGTGATCCTCGGCAAGACGAACCTTCTGGAGTACGCCGCAGGGCTCGTCCACCCGTCCTTCGGGCCGGCGCGCAATCCCTGGGACCCGGAGCGTACGATCGGCGGGTCGAGCAGCGGCTCGGCGGCGGCAGTGGCGATCGGTGCGGGCCTCGCATCGATCGGCACCGACACCGCGGGCTCTGTGCGCAACCCGGCGTCGCTCGCGGGGATCGTCGGCTTCAAGCCGTCCTTCGGCGCGCTTCCGACCGACGGGACGATCCCCCTCGCCCCGAGCCTCGACCACCTCGGGGTGCTCGCGCGGTCGGTCGCGGACGCGCAGCTCGTCTACGAGGTTCTCGCGGGCACGAGGCTGCGCTGCCCGCGCGGCAAGCTGGCCGTCGGCATCGCC
>JAJYTV010000053.1 GCA_021792885.1 Bacillota bacterium | reverse complement strand
GCGCATTCGGAATCAGCACGAGGGCTGCGGCCAGCCCTGCGGACAGCAGCAGGACGACGTAGAAGGGAATGGCCTCGCGCCAGGGCCGGTTCAGGCTGTGTCCCGAGTGCAGCACTTCGCCGAAGGCATAGGCGGAGGACGTCGAGATGGTGATCGCCGCCACGAGCCCCGCCTCGAAGATGCCGAGAGCGAACAGGGTCGAGCCGGTCCGCCCGATCCAGGGAACGAGCGCCTGCGCGAAGTTCGCGGCCTGGAAGCTGCTGGAGTTGATGCCGTGGGTGAAGAGCGGCGCCGTGGCGATGATCGCAGCGATGGCGAACAGGGCAGCTAGTGCCGACCCCAGTGCGGAGTCGAGCCGGCCGGCTTTGATGTCCCGGGGCTGCAGCCCCTTGTCGACGACGGAGCTCTGTTGGAAGAAGAGCATCCATGGCGTGACGGTGGCGCCGATGTCCGCGACGAGCAGCAGCAGGGTATTGCTGTTCATTCCGCCGACGAGGGGAGACCAGGTGACGAAGGCGTGCCCGATCGACGACCAATGCGGGTGGCTGAGGAGCGCCGCGGGGATGAACAGACCGTTGAAGACGGCCAAGGCGAGCGTGATGCGCTCCCAGGTCCAATACCGGCCCGTCATGGCGATGATCAGCACGACGACCACGGCGCCTCCGACCGAGACGAGCGGCGGGATGCCGAAGTAGCCGAGACCCGCCCGGATGCCGATGAACTCGGTCACGAGCGTCAGAAAGTTGCCGAGGACGAGGTCGCCCATCGCGAAGAAACCCCAGAAGCGACCAAAGCGGTCGAAGATCAGCTCCGCGTGGCCTCGGTGCGTGACGGCGCCGAGCCGCAGCGTCATTTCCTGCACGACGAAGCCCATGGCGAACGTCAGCACGACAAACGGCAGGAAGAAACCAATGCCGAACTGTGCGCCGGTCGCAGCGTACGAGAGCATGCTGGGAGCGTCGTTCTCGCCGAGGAACACGAGGACTCCCGGACCGATGAGCAGCCAGAAGATTCGCAGGAGCCTTAGCGACCAGTTGTTGGAGCTTCGCGCACGGTTGATGGCCAAGCGATCGCGGGCGCGATCCAGATCTTCGTGGGTGATGATCGGCGTCTCACTCGGGAGCGCGCTCCCAAAGGAACTCTCTCCAACATCCGGCTGGCGGGACACGCGGTCCATGGGACACCTCCCGTCACGTCCTCGGCGTGTTTGTGCTCAAACCTGGGAGCACGCTCATGGTCAAGATCGATACGGGGTTGGCGTGTGAGCCTGCACGCTTTCACCCCATGGGTTTGCGTCAAGAGAGTAGCTCGCGTCGCACCGTAGATTCGCAGCGCGAGTGAAAGACGCTGCACCGCCCGTGCGCGGTGCCTTTGGGATCGATGCTCGCCGCGCAGGCGGCTGCGCCTGCGCTCAGGCGCCTTGACGGTCGCTGCCCGCCAATCGTTCGACGAATAGCGCACGGGCAATGCGCTGTCCGATGACCAGCGTAGCTTCTCCGACCTGCAGCGTACGCGTGCCGTCGATCGCGTTCGCGTCCACCACCCGCAGGGCAGTTCCCGGTACGAGGCCGCGCTCGCGCAGGTGGCGCAGCAGCTGTGCGTCGGACTCGTCAACGCGCCGGATCACGCCGAACTCGCCGGCAACGAGCGACTCGACGGGCTGGCCGGAAGCGAGGGCGATCGCGCCGTCCTCGCTCGGGATGGGGTAGCCGTGCGGGCAGGTGTCGGGGTCTCCCAGAAGGCGCTCGATCCCCTCCAGCACCTCGTCGGGCATGGCATGCTCCATGCGGTTGGCGAACTCGTCGACGCGTTCCCAGTCGATGCCGAGGATGTCTGTGAGGAAGCGCTCGATCACGCGGTGGCGGCGGATGATGTGCGAGGCGGCGCGCTCCCCCTCTTCCGTGAGGGAGACGCCGCTGTAGGACTTGTAGTTGACGAGGCCCTCCTGGGCAAGGCGCTTGAACATCGCCGACGTGGATGCCGGCGTGACGCCGAGATGCGAGGCGACCTCCCCCGTGTTGGCGCTCTGGCCGACAGCTTGGATGCGATAGATGTCGGCGAGGTAGTCCTCCCGAGACGTACTGAGCGGCGAGTTCTTCGCCAGACTGTCGACCATCTTCGCCCCTCCTACAGACCGGATTTAGCTGTGTCTAACTCATCTACGAGCAATGGTATGCGGAAGGGTTTGCAACTGTCAACACGATTGTGGCACACATTCCCGGCACAACCCGCCGCCCCTAGACGCCGTAGCGTTCCCCTTGGCGGCGCAGGATCTCCCGGATCTTCTCGACCAGTGCCGCCGGCGCGAGCACGCGGGCATCGATCCCGAGGCCGAGAAAGGTACGCGCGAAGAGGTCGTAGTCGGACGTCTCGATCTCCATGCGCAGGAGGCCGCCGTTGGCCCGTGCGTTCGAGATGCCTTCCATGTGCTCGAGCCGCCGCAGCCCCGCGGGCGTCAGTTCCACTTCGAGCATGGCGGTCTCGGCCGTTTCTCGCACATGTTCGTAGAAGTCCTCGAGCGTGAGCGCCGTGATCTCCGGTAGCGGCTCTTTGCCTCTTGCAGGCGCCGCTTCGAGCACGCGGTCGACGCGGAAGCTGCGGACCGCTTGGCGCAGAAAGCAGTATGCGGGGCAGTACCAGAGGCCTCCCTGCGCATAGATGCCGATCGGCTGGATGGCGCGGCGGCTCGGCCCGTCGAGCGTGCTGTAGACGATCTCGACGACGCGCTGGTCGATGGCGGCGTCGAGCAGTGCGGCAAGATGCGGCACGCGCGCGCTCGCAGCTCGCGTCGAGAACGCGAAGCGCCTCCGCATGCGGTCGATGCGCTCCTTCGCGTCGACCGGCAGGTGCTGGTAGAGCTTGCGCAGCACGGCGTCGAACTCCGCGTCAAAGGGAAGTTCCCCATACGCGTGCAGCGACTGGTAGGCGAAAAAGAGCGAGATCGCCTCGTCCACCGTGAACGCGAGCGGCGGCAGGGTGCGGTCTTGCAGCACACGGTAACCGCCGCCCGGGCCAGGCCGCGACGCGAGCGGCACGCCGGCCTCGCTCAGGGCGTGCAGGTAGCGCAGCGCCGTGCGGCGGCTGACGCCGAGTTCGACCGCGAGTTCCTCGGCCGTGAAGCTGCGCTTTGTGTGCAGTTGCAAGAGGACGGCGAGCAGGCGATCCGACTTCGGCACGATCGAGCCTCCTCTTCGCTTAATTAGGGACAGTTCTTGTCATCATCATATGGTACGGTCGTCCCGTGCGAACATCCGCGGGGAGGAAAGTCCTTGCGCAACGCTGTTCCGATCGCGTCCTACCGCGATCTCCTGTCGCGCTACCTGCGACCTCACGCCCCTGCCGCGCTGGCGCTCGGGGCATGCCTCCTGCTGTCGACGGGGCTTGCGCTGGCTGCGCCGGCGATCGCTGGCGCCTTCATCGACGCCGCAATCGCCAAGGTACCGCTCGCGGCGCTCGGACGCCTTGCGGCGCTCTTCCTGCTCACAGCGCTCTTCGCCCAGGCGGCCGCGCTCGGCGCCACGGTAATCGGCGAGCGCGTCGCCTGGCAAGCGACGAATGCCCTGCGCCTCGACCTCGCCCGCCATCTCCTGTCGCTCGACCGGGCCTTCCACGCGCGCCATCTGCCCGGTGAGCTGATCGAGCGCGTGGACGGCGACGTCTCCTCACTCGCGAGCCTGCTCTCCGCGGTAGCCGCAGACCTTCTCGGCAGCGCCCTCCTGCTCCTCGGGCTGGTGGCCGCCCTCTGGCGCCTCGACGGCCTGCTCGCGCTCTCCTTCGGCGGCTTCGTCGCCCTGACCGCGGCCCTGCTCGAGTTCGTACGCCGGCGTGCCGTGCCGCTGCAGCAGAGAAGCCGCAGCCGGGGCGCGGACTTCTACGGGCTCGCAGGCGAGGTCTTGGAAGCCACGGAAGACCTGCGCGCAAACGGGGGCGGCGCGTACGCCCTCTCGCGGCTGCGTGCGGGCCTCCTCACTTGGCTTCCGACCTATGTGCGCGCCGAGGTCGCCGGCTACGGCGTCTGGATCGCAGCGCTCTGCGCCTTCGGCGTCGCCGACGGCATCGCGTACGGCTTCGGCGCCCAGCTCTACCTCGCGCGTGCGCTGCCGCTCGGGAGCGTCTACACGATCGTGGCCTACGCCGCACTGGTCGCACGGCCGCTCGGCACCCTGCGCGAGCGGCTTGCGGAGCTGCAGGGCGCCGATGCGGGGATCTTGCGCATCCAGGCGCTTTTGTCCGAGCGGCCAGCGCTGCGCGACGGTGAGGGCCTGCTTCCTGGGGGTCCCCTCGATGTCGCGTTCGACGGCGTACGCTTCGCGTACCCTGGGCGCGACCCGTCGAACGCCGGGCAGCTCCCAGCGCTTTCGGACATCTCCTTTCGACTAGCGGCCGGCCGCCGCCTCGGCGTCCTCGGCCGCTCAGGCGCGGGCAAGTCCACGCTGGCGCGCCTCCTCATGCGCCTGCTGGACGCGCAGGAGGGCCGGGTTCTCGTGGGCGGGCAGGACGTGCGGCGGCTGCGGATTTCGGACCTGCGCGAGCGCGTCGCCTACGTGACGCAGGAGGTGCAGATCTTCCGCGCAAGCCTCAAGGACAACATCACCCTCTTCGACCCGGCGGCGCGGGACGCGTCCCTCAGGGAGCAGCTGCAGGCGCTCGGCCTCGGGCCGTGGCTCGCCCGCCAGCCCCAGGGCCTTGAGACCCAGATCTCCGGCGCCTCGCTGTCGGCGGGCGAGGCGCAGCTGATCGCCCTCTTGCGCGCGTTCCAGAAAGAGCCCGGGGTCGTGGTCCTGGACGAGGTCACGAGCCGCCTCGATCCGGAGACGGAGCAGTTGCTCGAGCACGCCCTCGAGTTGCTGCTCGCCGGGCGGACGGCGATCGTCATCGCCCACCGCGTGCAGACCCTCGAGAGCATGGATGACATCCTTGTGCTGGACTGCGGGCGGGTCGCCGAGCACGGCGCGCGCAAGGCGCTTGAGCGCGCCGAAGGGTCGCGCTACGCCCGCCTGCGTGCATCGGGCTTCCTCGAGGTGCTCGACTGATGCGAACATCTGCCCCGTCGCAGGCGCCCTTCGTCCGGGCTCTCGTGCGCGCACAGCCGCTCGCGTACGCCACGACCGCGCTCGCCTGGATTGTGTGGAACAGCTGGCCGCTCGTCCCCGGCGTGCTCGCCCAGTGGTTCTTCGACGCCTTGGGCGGCAAGGCACCGTTCGGCCTTGGCGTCGCCGCCATCCTCGCACTGTTCGTCGCGAGCGGCGCGGCGAGGGCAGGCGTGATGGGCGTCGCCGCCAAAAGCGGCGTGAGATTGCGCTTTCGCATGCGCGCGCAGCTGCAGACGCGGGTGATCGCGCGCATCCTGCGCCTGCCCGGGGCGCAGGCCATCGACGTCCCGGTGGGCGAGGCGATCTCGACGCTACGCGACGACGCGGAGGCCGGTGCCCTCGCGGCGGACTGGCCCTACGACGCCGTCGCCGGCCTCGTCTTCGCAGGGGGAGGCCTGCTCATCCTCTTCCAGGTGAACGCCCGGCTGACCCTGCTCGTCTTCCTGCCGATCAGCCTGCTCCTCGCGCTCGGCAACCTTGCGCGCAGCCGGCTCGTGGGCGTCAGGGCGCAGAGCCGCCAGGCGACGGCGGACGTCACGGCTGCGATCGGCGAGGTGTTCCACTCCGTCGAGGCGATCCAGGCCGCCGGCGCCGAGCAGCGCGTGCTACAGCACCTCGCGGGACTTGGCGACGCGCGGCGACGCGCCATGGTGCGGGACAAGGCGCTCGGCGCCCTCTTCGACGCCGTCTTCCTCTACGCCATGCAGCTCGGTGCAGGGCTCGTCCTGCTCTTCGCGGCGTCCGCGATGCGCAGCGGCAGCTTCACGGTCGGCGACTTCGCGCTCTTCGCCACCTACCTCATGCAGGTCGCGGACTTCATGGGCTTCGTCGGCTACCTGATCAGTTCGTACCAGCAGTCTGCCGTGAGCTTCGCCCGCCTGCTGCGCCTGGCGCGCGGGGAGCCCGAGGTCCTGATGCGCGAACCCGCAGTGCCCTTGGCGGCCGCCGGAGAGGCGCTCGGGCCGCTGCAGGATCTCGCCGTGCGCGACCTGAGCTGCCTGCACCCTGGTGGGGAGGGGATCCGCGGGGCATCCTTCACGCTGCGCCGGGGCACCATCACGGTCGTAACCGGCCGCTTGGGCGCCGGCAAGACGACGCTCCTGCGCGCGCTGCTCGGGCTCTTGCCGCAGGCGGGGGGCGAGGTCCTGTGGAACGGGCGCCTGCTCACGGAGCCCAGCGACGCCATGACCCCGCCTCGCGTCGCCTACGTGCCGCAGGTCCCGTCGCTGCTCTCCGGCACGATCGCGGAGAACATCGCATTGGGAAAGCCCGCAAGTCCTGCGGATCTGCGCAGGGCGGTTCAGGCCGCCGCACTGCTCGAAGACCTGGATTCCCTGCCCGAGGCTTTCGCGACGGAGATCGGGGCTCGCGGGGTGCGACTCTCGGGCGGGCAGGCGCAGCGCGTCGCGATCGCGCGCGCCCTCCTGCGGCAGCCGGACCTCCTCGTGCTCGACGACCCGACGAGCGCCCTCGACCCAGAGACCGAGCGCAGGCTGTTGACCGCGCTCTCGCGCTCCGGCCAGACCTGCCTCATCGCGACGAGCAGCACCCTCCTCCTGCAGCAGGCGGATCAGCTACTCTGGCTCGTCGACGGCAGCATCGCCGCGATCGGGTCCTTCGACGAACTCACGGCCCGCGGCCTTCGCGTCCGCTGACTCCGCCAAGGCTCGTCACCGATCGCACCGTCCGTGCGTTCACCCGGTGGAGTCGTCAAGGCGGAGTGCCTCGATGGCGTTCTGGCGTATGGGTGCGGTGCTGGTTGGCCTGATCTCTAACAGCGGGAACAGCCGTTCCTCCGCGGTCAGCGCCAGGCAGGCGGCATGGCGGGCTTCCGTACCCGCGATATGTTCCTCAAGGACCGGCAAGGTCCCACTGGCACTGCGCCGCGGCGCAGCAGCTCGATATGGGCGCCGATGAGTTCCTCCACGGATACGCGGGGCTTAGGCAGGGAAATTGCCACTGTTCGGGTCATGTTCTATGGTTGGGAAAGCAGTCTCCGCGGCAACTACGCATGGTGCATTGGGAGGCGAACACGATGGTTCCAGACTTCGTGGACTTCCTGTTGGAGGCTAAACGTAGCACATACGCAGCCAAGGGCGACGATGCTTCCGTCGAGCCCATGCTGCCCGGCTCGAAACAGTTGGAGTACCGTCGTGCTGAGTTCACCTACCGGGACATCTACTTCGGCATGCGACGCTTTGTCGGACAAGAGACGGTCTATATCGCCGAGAGGCCAATCTGGTCAATGGCGTACGGCGGCGGCATCGAGCGGCTGCCTGCCACCGCAGAGGAAGTGCGGTCGATCTACGCTTTCCTGCGCGAAGCGCTGCGACTTGTGCCGGCGGATCGTCCGTTTCGAGGTCCAGTCAATTACTGCAGGGCCCCTTACGCGTACTCCAGCGGTTCAACCGGAGATCTTGAAATGTTTCGAGGTGCGGAAGAGATCTCCGGTCAGGAGGGTGTCGTATATCGGCTTCGTTATTCCGGCGGACGCATCGATGCTTAGCAGATTTCTGAGCTCAGCGGCCGGACGTACCGCCGGAGCCCGACGCACTCCCACTCGCGGTGGATGATGCCTGCCCGTTCAGCACCATGGCCAGCACCTTGGCCGCCTGCGCCCGCGTCGTCGTGCCGAGCGGCTGGAAGGTGTCGTTCGGGAAGCCATCGATGTACCCGGCCGCCACAGCCTCTTCCACGCCCGGCAGCGCCCACGCGTCGATCTTCGCGTCGTCGCGGAAGTGCAGCGCCACAGGCTTCGTCAGCTTCAGCGCCCGCGCCACCATGACCGCCATCTGCTCCCGCGTGATCGCCTCGTCCGGGCTGAAGGTCGTGGGCGAGGTGCCCTTGACGATCCCCGCCTGCACGGCCGCCGCGACGTAGGGCGCAAACCAGGCCGAGGACGCCACGTCCGTGAAGGAGGTGTGACCCGAGCCCGGATTCAGCCCCAGCGTCAGCACGAGCATCTTCACGAACTGCGCCCGGGTCACGGGGACGTTCGGGCGGAAGGTCCCGTCGGGGAAGCCGTTCACGATCCCCCTGCCTGCCAGCGTCTCGATGTACGCGTAGGCCCAGTAGCTGGACGGTACGTCCGGGAACGCAACCGCGCTCGACGGCGCGGCAGCCGTGTACGTGAACTTGTCTGCGGAGCCGGTCGCGCTCGTACCTTCCGGCGTCGTCACGCTCACATCCACCGTCGTTCCCGCCGTGCCGGCCGGCGAGACAGCCGTGATCTGGCTGTCAGAGTCGACCGTGAAGTCGGCCGCAGGCGCCGTGCCGAAGTCGACCGCCGTGGCACCGGTGAAGCCGCTGCCCGTAATCGTCACCGTCGTTCCGCCGGCCGCCGGGCCGCTCGCCGGGTTGATGCCGGAGACGACCGGCGCCGGGGCCACTTGCCCGCCGCCCCCTCCGCCACTGCTGGTTACGCCTCCTGTGCCGCTGCCGGACGTCGCGGCGAACGCATACGTGTCGGTCGCGCTCACGGAGGGGTTCGAGGCGGCGCTCGCCGCCGTCAGGGTAGCGGTGCCACCGTTGGGCAGCGACGCCGGCGACGTGTACGTCACCTGCACCTGCCCCTTGGCGCCCGTGGTGAACGCCTGCGGTGTAGAAGTCAGGTCGACGCCGTCCACCGCAGCCGACCCGACGCCGGCCGCAGGCGTGGAGGAAAGGTAGACGGTCGCGCCCTGAAGCGGGGTGCCGCCGGCGTCCCGCGCATAGACGGCAGCCGCCACACTCTGTCCCGGCGCGAGACTCCCCGAGACCGCGAGGGGGGACGGGCTCCAGGTCACGGTATCGCCCGTCACGAGAGAGGTCGCCACCGCGAAGGGCGTGCCGGTGAACTGGGTGAGGGATGGCGAGGTGGCCGTCGCGAAGGGTCCGAGGAAGAGACAGTACGTCCCGCCCCGCTGGACCTCCGACACCTGGGGCTGAACGGGCGCCCACGCCCCGACACCGGCGTCCCACCAGTACGCGGTCGAGGGCCCCGGCAGTCCGCAATCCTCAATCGTCGCGCTCTGGAACTGCGACCCCCCTGCCGGCGGCGCCGTGATCGCCGCATCGAAGAAGCTGCCCGCGCCCTGCGCCGGGGTCCCGTTCAGGGAACCTGCGGGATCGCCGCTGTACTGGACCAGCGCGACCCCGCCGCTTCCAGCGCTGGCGGTGATCGTCAAGTCCGGTGTCGCGGTACCCGGCCCGCCGGCGCCGACCGTGCCGGAACCGGCCGTGAAGGCCACGGCCGAGCCCGTGACGCTCCCCTGCGTTGCCGTCACCGCCAGGACCGCCGCACTGGAAAGCCCAAGGCTGGGCACCGCGGCAGAGATCAGCACCGGGCCCGGTATGGCGGGAACGGCGAGCGACCTATCGAACACTCCGTCGCTCGCCCCCAGCGTCCCCGCATAAACGCTCGTGCTCACGCTGCTGCCGGCGAAGACCGGCGAGCTCGCCGTCAATTCCACCAGGGCATCCGGCACGGGAAGGCCGTCGGGCCCGATGACGCTGCCCGTCAAGGTCACGGGCGTATTCGCCCCCGCCACCACGCTGCCCGGGGCCAGGTCCAGCGAGACCG
>JAJYTV010000052.1 GCA_021792885.1 Bacillota bacterium | reverse complement strand
GAACCGGGCAGCCTCCACGTGTTCTTCGCGTCCTACTTGACGCCGGGCGGGGTGATGCCGGCGGGAAGGAAGTCCGTCCCGTCGGGGTCGTTGAGGTAGCCCGGCGCGCTACCGGCAACGCCGGTGTGTCCGTACTGCCAGACGATCTGGTTCGTCTTGGGGTCGATCAGGATCACGCGGTTGTGGTCGTCGTCGTTGACGAGTACCATGCCGTTCTTCAGTTCGTATGCGAGCGACGGGTTGTCGAGAGAGCGGGGGCCGCTCGGGAAGAAGTAGTCCCAGAGGATCTTGCCCGAAGGCGTCATCTTGACGATCTCCCCGGGGTTTGCGTAGTTCGCGACGATGATGTTGCCGCCGGGCGTGAAGTTCGCGTCGGACGGGTAGAGCACGTTCGAGTGCGGGAACGGCACGTGGTGCGACCAGATCAAGGCGCCGCTCGCCGAGAGGAGGTCGATGTAGGAGCCGTCGATCTCGGTGACGAGCATCCCGCCGTTCGGGGCGGGGAAGTCCCCGTTCGGCGCGGCGTACGAGGTCGGCGGGTTGTGGGCCGAAAGACGCGTCGTGCCGTACTGCTTCACGATCTTGTGGGTCTTGCGGTCGATGAAGAGGATGCGCTGATTGTAGATGTCCGCGACCGTGATCGTTCCCTGGCCGTTCGGGCCCGGGTAGAGGAAGGCGTCGTCCGGCGTGTGGAGGTAGCCCGGCGCGGTTCCGCTCACGCCGAAGTGGCCGTACGTCCAGACGATCTTGCGCGTCGCCATGTTGAGGATGGCGACCGTGTTGGAATCCTCCTCGTTCGTGATGATCTCCCGGTAGCCGCTCGTGAAGAACGCGTCGTCCGGGCCGACGAACGGGAAGTTGGTCTTCTCGCCGGGGTTCGGATACTGCCAGACGATCTGCTTCTGCGGGTTCACGATGATCAGGCGGTTGTTCGCACGGTCCGCGATCAGGACATCCCCTGGCAAGTACGGGTTGCGCGCGGAGCTCTTCCAAGCCAGAGGATCGCTCGATGCCTTGGACCCGGTGCGGGAGGAACCGGCAGCGCTCGGGTGCTTCGCCGACGGTGCGGCGCCGCAGCCCGCCAGGGTCACCGCCACCAGCAGGGATGCTGCGCCGATCCAGGACGCGGCCTTGTTGGTCAAGGGAAGGATCACCTCGTCCATGGTGTTTGGGCCAAGTATGGCGAGCAGGCCGCCATATGGACAATGGCCATACGGCCGTTCTGCCCTCCGGGAAAAGGTGGTTCGGACGCCAGCGCGCCCGAACAGCCGATGCGCCGCATCACGGAACGGACAGGCCGGGTTCTACGGGCCGCACGACCTCGCACCCTTTTTTGTGGCTGGAAGGGCAGGGGCCAGGCCCTGCGTCGCGAACACGATATCAGAATGTCAGACACACGGTCAGCGCATTCAAGATCGCGGGCCTGTGTCGGCAGAGCCATCTTCACGGAGGGACGGAACTTGGGCGAAGACATGCGCGAGAAGAGCATCGTCGCAGACGGCATGCGCATCGATTGGGACGTTCCTGTGCCCATGGGGGACGGCGTCACGCTGCGCGCGGACGTCTTTCGGCCGCTGAAGGAGGGCCACTACCCGGTCCTCCTGACCTACGGTCCGTACGGCAAGGGGCTTCCATTCCAGGCGGGCTACAAGGACCAGTGGGATGCGATGGTCAGCCAGCACCCCGACGTCACCGCAGGGTCGACGAACAAATACCAGAACTGGGAGGTCGTCGATCCGGAGAAGTGGGTGCCGGACGGCTACGTCTGCGTGCGCGTCGACTCGCGCGGCGCCGGGCGCTCCCCGGGCCTCATGGACTTCTTCTCGCCGCGCGAGACGCAGGACCTCTACGAGTGCATCGAGTGGGCGGCCGTGCAGCCGTGGAGCACGGGCAAGGTCGGCCTGAACGGGATCTCGTACTACGCCATGAACCAGTGGATGGTCGCGGCGAAGCAGCCGCCGCACCTCACGGCGATCTGCCCGTGGGAGGGCGCGGCCGACATGTACCGCGACGCGACGCGCCATGGCGGCATCGTCTCCGACTTCTGGGGCAACTGGTTCCGCACGCAGGTCGTGATGGTGCAGCACGGGTACGGCGAGCGCGGGGAGCGCGACCCGAACAGCGGGCTCCTCGTCGCTGGCCCCGAGACGCTGAGCGAGGAGGAGCTCGCGAGAAACCGCGTCGGACTCGAGGAGCAGGTGCTGGAGCACCCGCTCGACGACGAATTCTTCCGGGGCCGTTCGCCGGACTGGTCCAAGGTCACGGTACCGTTCCTCTCCGCCGCGAACTGGGGCGGTCAGGGCCTGCACCCGCGCGGCAACATCGAGGGGTTCGTGCGGGCCGCTTCGGGCGAGAAGTGGCTCGAGGTGCACGGTCTCGAGCACTGGACGCACTTCTACACCGATTACGGCCTCAGCCTGCAGAAGCGCTTCTTCGACTACTACCTCAAAGGCATCCAAAACGGCTGGGAGAAGCAGCCCCGCGTGCTCGTGCAGGTTCGCCGCGTCGACGGCTTCGAGGAGCGCCACGAAACCGACTGGCCGCTTCCTTCGACGCAGTGGACGCGCGTCTTCCTCGACGCCGCAGACCGCAGCCTCGGATTCTCGGCGCCCGAGGGCGCCGCCGAGCTCCGCTACCCCGCCATTGGCGACGGGGTCACCTTCCGCTCCAAGCCGCTCGAGCGCGAGACCGAGATCACGGGCCCCGTCGCCCTCAAGCTCTTCCTCGCGTCGTCGACGGCGAACGCAGACATCTTCGCGACGCTGCGGGTGTTCGATCCCGCAGGCAACGAGGTCGACTTCCAAGGCGCGCTCGACCCGCACACGCCGATCGGGCAGGGCTGGCTGCGCGCTTCGCACCGCCGCCTCGACCTGGATCTGACGCGGCCGTACCGCCCGTACCACACGCACGACCGCGAGGAGCCCCTCGCGCCGGGCGAGGTCTACGAGCTCGACGTCGAGATCCTGCCCACCTCGCTCGTGGTCCCGAAGGGTTACACGATCGCGCTCACGCTGCAGGGCAAGGACTTCGAGCGTGAGGGAGACGCCGGCCACCTGGGCACGGTCGTGAACCCGATGCGCGGCTCGGGGCCGTTCACCCACACGCTGCCCGCCGACCGGCCGATGGACGTGTTCGGCGGGGAGCACACCGTGAAGACCGGCGGCGGCAACGTCTCCTACCTGCTCCTGCCGGTGATCCCGCGGGGCTGAGCCCTGCGATCGATCATCGCCAGTCATCTGCGTGTCTGACATGCAGAAGGGATGTGCGGCGCGCCGGACGAACTTCGCAACGCTGCCGTTCGGACGGTGCGCACAAGACCCTCCACGAGGAAAGGACGTGTCCACTTGGCTACCCGCATCTACGTCACCCAGCCGCTCGCCGAACCGGGCTTCTCCCGCATCAAGGCGCTCGGCGACGTCCGCTCCTTCCCCAAGACCGCGCAGATCGCGCCGAAGCAGGACGTGATCGAGGGCGTGCGCGACGCCGAGGTGCTCTGCTGCCTCTTGCAGGACAGCATCGACGCCGAGGTGCTCGATGCGGCGAAGAATCTCCGGCTGATCGTGACCGGGGCGATCAACCCGATGAACCTCGACATGGCGCGCGCGAGCGCGCGCGGGATCGCGGTCACGGGCATCCCGAACCTCGTTGCGGAGACGACAGCGGACCTCGAGTGGTCGCTCCTCATGTCCGTCGCCCGCCGGATCGTCGAGTCCGACAACGAACTGCGCCGGGGCGTCTTCCCGGGCTCGCAGTCGGTGCACTTTGCCGGGGCGCAGGTCTACGGTCGTACGCTCGGCACGATCGGGTTCGGCGCGATCGCCCAGGGGATCGCCCGGCGCGCCCACGGCTTCGGCATGAAGGTCCTCTACTCGAAGCCGCATCGCCTGGACGAGGCCACGGAGCGCGAGTTCGGCGTCGAATACCGCTCGTTCGACGACCTCCTGCGGGAGAGCGACTACGTCTGCCTGAACGCGACCTACACGCCCCAGACCCATCATCTGATCAGCGCGCGCGAGCTCGGCCTGATGAAGGAAAGCGCGTTCCTCGTGAATGCCTCGCGCGGCCCGATGGTCGACGAGGCGGCGCTTGTCGAGGCGCTCAAGGCGCAAAAGATCCGCGGCGCGGCGCTCGACGTCTTCGAGTACGAGCCGAAGGTCGCGCCGGAGCTGCTCCAGATGGAGAACGTCGTGCTCACGCCGCACCTCGGCAGCGCGACGCTCGAGATGCGCCAGGCGATCTCCGCCGTGATGGCCGATAACCTCGAGGCGTTCTTGGCAGGCAAGGAACTCCCGAACCTGATCAACGGCGCGCAGCTCTCCCGCTGAGGGAAGGAGGAGCGAAGGTGGCAGATCTCCTGATCCGCGGCGGCCTCGTCTGCGATGGCGGGGCGCCGCACCAGGCGGACCTCCTGGTGGACGGGGGGCGCGTCGCGGCCGTCCTCGCACCGGGGCAGGCGGACCCGGCCGGCGCGGAGAGCGTCGTCGACGCCGGCGGACTCTGGGTGCTCCCGGGCCGGGTCGACCCGCACGTGCACATGATGGATCCCGGCCCGACGCACCGCGAGGACTTCATCACGGGCAGCGAGGGAGCCGTGCTGGGCGGGTGCACGACGGTGATCGACCACCCGCGCACCGAACCCACCGTGCTCACTGCCGACATCCTGCGACAGAAGGCCGCCTACCTCAAGGGGCGGTCCTACGCGGACTACGGTCTCTTCGGCGGCGGCCAGGAGGACAACATCGGCGAGCTCGAGGGTATGTGGAAGGCGGGTGCGCTGGCCTTCAAGGCCTTCACGTGCAACCTGCACGGCGTGCCGCAAGTGCGCCCGGAGCAGATGCGCGAACTCTTCCGCAAGGTGGCATCGTTCGGCGGGGTCGTCCTCGTCCACGCCGAGGACGAGGAGATCACGAAGGCGAATGAGCAGCGCCTGCGGGCCGCGGGCCGGACGGACGGCGGGGTCACTGCGGAGTGGCGCTCGCTGGACGCCGAGTACGCCGCCGCGAGCGACGTCCTGGCGGCGGCGCAGGAGACGGGCTGTCGCGTCATCCTGGCCCACGCGAGCCACCCGAAGATCGCCTCTCTGGTCGGCGAGGTACGCGGGCGCGGCTACGACGTGCACTGCGAGAGCTGCCCGCAGTACTTCTACCTCTCCGAGGAGATCGTGCGCGAGCGAGGCCCTTGGGCGAAGTTCACGCCTCCCGCGCGGGAGGCGGCGGCGCACGACCAGCTCTGGCGCCAGCTCGAATTCGGCATCATCGACACGATCACGACCGACCACGCGCCGGCCACAGTCGCGGAGAAGAAGCCCGGCGAGCAGGACATCTGGCAGGCGCCCTTCGGCGTGCCCGGCATCCAGACGACGATGCCCCTGATGCTCGAAGCGGTGCACCAGGGACACGTCAGCCTCGAGGCGGTCGTGCGCGCGATGAGCGTGAACCCTGCAAGGCTCTGGAACCTCTACCCGCGCAAGGGGCACCTCGGGGTCGGCGCCGACGCCGACATCGCGCTTGTGGACCCAGGTGCCGAGTGGACGATCCGCGGCGCGCAGCTTGTGAGCAAGGCGGGATGGACGCCGTACGAAGGGCAGAAGATCCACGGCGCGATCGTCTCGACGTACGTGCGCGGACAGCTCGTCGCGCACGAGGGGCGGGTCGTGCGGGGGCCGGACACCGGCATCTTCATCACGCGCCCGTACTGACATCGCAAGGGAGGCTTCGGGCGTGGACGTTGCCGTGATCGCCATCGACCTGCACCGCGGACACCTCGACCCCAAAGTCGCCACGCTGCCGCTCGAGCCCGAGGCGGCTCGTACCGTGGTGACGCGATCGGCCGCATTCTTCGAGGGGTGCCGCGAGCGCGGCATTCCGATCATCCACCTCGTGACGCGCTACCGCGACCAGGCGGAGATCCTCGCAAACCCGGCGTGGCTGCGCCGCTCGCAGGACCCGCAGTCGACGCGCAAGAACATGGCCAACCACAACATCGAGGGGATGCCCGGCATCGAGATCATGCCGGAGCTCTGGCGCCCCGGCGACGTGCGGGTCGACACGAAGAAGCGCTACGACTGCTTCATCGGCACCGACCTCGACTTCGTGCTGCAGGGGCGCAGCATCCGGGAGGTCTGGATGACCGGCGTCAACACCAACAGCTGCGTGCTGGCGACGAGCATCCAGGCGAGCGTGCGCGACTACGACGTCGCGGTCGTCTCGGACTGCGTCGACAGCATGGACGGCGAGGAGTTCCATCACAATGCGCTGCAGATTCTCGGGCGCGCGTTCACCGAAGTGCACACGGGCCAAGAGCTGCTCGCGGCGTTCGACGAGCGCCGCGAGACGGTCAAGTCCTAGGGAGGTTTCGCCATGTCCCTGCCGCAGTACGATCACTTTATCGACGGCACGTTCGTGCCCGCATCGAGCGGGGAGTACTTCGACCTGATCGATCCCGCCACAGGCGAGGTGTCAGCCAAGGTCGCGTCCGGTACGGCGGAGGACGTGGACCGCGCGATCCGTGCGGGCGAGCGGGCGCAGAGGGAGGGCGACTGGGCCAAGGACGCGCGCACCAGGGTACCTGCGCTGCGCCGCTTCGCCGCAGCGCTGCGCGATGCCGTCCCCTCGCTCGCGGAGAAGGAGTCCCAGATCACCGGCCGTCCCGTGCGCGAGATGAAGGCGCAGCTGCGCCGCCTGCCGGACTGGTACGACTACTATGCGAGCGTCGCCGAGACGATCGAGGGCGGGGTGCTGCCGTTCGGTCCGGGCTACCTCGACTACACCCTGCGCGAACCGCTCGGGGTGGTGGCGCTCTTGACACCGTGGAACCACCCGCTGCTGATCCTCACGAAGAAGCTCTCTGCTGCGCTCGCGTCGGGCAACTCCATCGTGATCAAGCCGTCCGAGCTTGCGCCGACCACCGTGAATGACCTCGCCGCGATGCTGCGCGACGCCGGCGTGCCGAAGGGCATCGTGAACGTCGTGCACGGCTACGGCAGGGTTGCAGGGAAGGCGCTCGCGGAAGACCCCAGGATCGCCAAGGTCGACCTCACGGGCGGCACCCCCACCGGCAAGGGAGTGGCGGCGGTGGCGGGGCAGAACCTTGCGCGCGTCACGGCGGAGCTCGGGGGCAAGGGCACGGTCATCGTCTTCCCCGACGCGGACGAGGACGAGGCGGTCAACGGGGCCGTGTTCGCAAGCTTCATCGCGACGGGCCAGACCTGCGTGCAGGGCGCGCGCGTGCTCGTGCACGAGAGCCGCTACGAGACGTTCCTGCAGCGCCTCGCCGACAAGGTCTCGCGCCTGCGCATCGGGCCGCCCGCAGACATCTCCACCGACATCGGCCCGATGGTCTCCGAAGGCCAGCGCAGCCGGGTGCTCGAGTATGTCAAGATCGGCGTCGACGAGGGTGCGCAGCTCGTGCACGGCGGCGTCGTGCCGGAGGGCTCGAAGGGCTGGTACGTCGTCCCGACGGTGTTCGGCGGCGTCACCCCGCAGATGCGCGTCGCGCGCGAGGAGATCTTCGGACCGGTCGTCGTCGTGATGTCCTACCGCGACGAAGAGGACGCGATCCGCATCGCCAACGACACCGAGTACGGCCTCGCGATGTCGGTGTGGACGCGCGACGTCCTGCGCGCGCACCGGGTCGCCGCGCGGCTCGAATGCGGCATCGTCTGGATCAACGACCACCACCGCATCGACCCGGCCTCGCCATGGGGCGGATACAAGCAGAGCGGCATCGGATCCGAGAACGGTGTCGACGCCTACCGCAACTACACGCGCCTCAAGACCGTGATCGTGCGTACCCAGGAAACCAAGTTCGACTGGTTCGACGGAAGCGGGGAAGTGAAGCGGTATAGTTAACCGCTCCAGGCAGGAGATATACCTCCCCTGTGGAATCCAAGGCAACAGATTGTCAGACAATCATCTCCCCGCACGTCGGCCGGCCGGGCCATATTCCCGGTCGCCGGCGGCGGGCGGCCCGGGCAGAGTTCCCTATCTTGCCGATAGGAAGGTGGGTCAATGGCGTTCTTCGTCCAGAACGCCCTAGGCGGTCTGGCATACGGCGGGCTGCTGTTCATGATCGCCGCAGGCTTCACCCTGATCTTCGGTCTCATGCGGGTCGTGAACCTCGCGCAGACGTCGTTCTACCTGATCGGCGCGTACGTCGGGCTCGCGCTGCTGGGCGACCACGTGAACTTCTGGATCGCGGCGGTGCTCGCAGGGGCCGTCGTGCTCGTGATCGGCGTCGTGACGTATGGCGCCCTTCTGCACCGCTTCCACACGAAGGACCTCACGACGCTGCTCATCACCCTGGGCGTGTCGCTGATCCTCGACGACGCGGCGCTCGCGATCTGGGGCGGCAACCCGCTCTCGGTCCCGTCCCCGCCCGGCCTGACGTCCTCGGTCAGCATCTTCGGGGCGGTGCTGCCGGTCTACTGGCTGGCGCTCCTCGTGCTGGCCGTCCTGGTCGCGGTCGGACTCTGGTTCTTTCAGCAGCGCACCCGCTTCGGCGCGATCATCCGCGCCGGCGTCGACGATGAGGAGATGGTGCGCGGGCTCGGCGTCGACGTCAACCGCGCGTTCTACGTGGTGTTTGCGATCGGTGCGTTCCTCGCGGGAGCCGGCGGGCTCGTCGGCGGCCCGATCACCGGCGTCGCCCCGGGCCTCGACGGGCAGCTCCTGGCGTTCGCCTTCGCCGTCGTCATCGTCGGCGGCATGGGCAGCCTCTCCGGTGCCTTCATCGGCAGCATGCTGATCGGACTCGTCGATACGTTCGGACAGGCTCTCTTCCCGCAGTTCGCCTACTTCACGATCTTCGCGCCCGTGGCGCTGATCATCGCCCTCAGGCCCCAGGGCCTGCTGGGCCGGAAGGAGATCTGACGGTGCGGCGGCGTGGATTCCTCTGGCTGTTCGCGGTGATCGCCGTCCTGCTTGCCCTGCTGCCCGAGATTGGCGCTCCGGAGTACATCGTGACGCTCGTCACCCTGATGTTCATCTACGGCATCGCGGCCATGGCGCTCGACATCATGGTGGGCTACACCGGGCTCGTGTCCTTCGCCCAAGCCGCCTTCTTCGGGGTTGCGGCGTACGGAGTCGGGGTGATGACGACGGAGATGAACATCACCAACTTCTTCGCCGTCACCGCATTCTCGCTGCTGCTGGCGGTCGCTCTCGGCGCCTTGAGCGGCCTCCTGGCGCTGCGTGCGAAGGGTGTCGGGTTCATCATCATCACACTTGCGATCACGGAGCTGATGTGGGGCCTCGCCTACCAGTGGGTCAACGTCAGCGGCGGCGACAACGGCCTGATCGGCTTCGTCCGGCCCGTCGTGCTCGGGCTCGACCTGAGCGGCACAACCACGTACTACTGGTTCACGCTGGTCGTGCTCGCCGTCTGCGCGGCGCTCATGTACCTCGTCGTCCAATCCCCCTTCGGGCTCGTGCTGAGGGGCATCCGCGAGCAACCGCGCCGAATGCGGGCGCTCGGCTACAACGTCTGGGTCTACCAATACATCGCGTTCATCGTCGCGGCGCTCTTCGCCGGCGTGGCCGGCGTGCTGGTGGCCTACTACAACGAGTTCGTCGGCACGTCGACCATGAACCTCGCCCAGTCGACCCAGTTCCTGATCATGACGATCATGGGCGGTACGGGCACCCTCTGGGGCTCG
>JAJYTV010000051.1 GCA_021792885.1 Bacillota bacterium | reverse complement strand
CCCCCCCTCCGCTTGGCACTCTAATCCTAGAACGGCGATGCGCGGGAGCCGGTGCCGAAGAAGGTCGCGCGAAGCGAGCCCGGGGCGGTGCAAGCCGGGCGGCGGCCGGGCGCCGGGGCGTCCGCAAGCCGGGGGAGGAACGCGGCCTTGCCGCCAGTAAAACCCCATCCACGACGAAAGAGCGGCCCGCTGCGGCGGGCAAGCAGGGTGGAACCGCGGGAGGCGCCTCCCGTCCCTGAGGGACGGGAGGCGCCTATTCGCTGTGGGAGGCGACCGCATGACCCTGCAGGAGCTGATCTTCGCGCTGCACCACTTCTGGGCGGAGCAGGGCTGCTACATCGGCCAGCCCTACGACCTCGAGAAGGGCGCCGGGACGATGAATCCCCTTACCTTCTTCCGGGCGCTCGGCCCGGAGCCGTGGCGGGTCGGGTACGTGGAGCCGTCGCGCCGGCCCGCGGACGCCCGCTTCGGCGAGAACCCGAACCGCCTCTACCAGCACCACCAGTACCAGGTGATCCTGAAGCCCTGCCCCGCCGACGTGCAGGACGTCTACCTCCGCTCGCTCGCCGCGATCGGGCTCGACGCGCGAGAGCACGACGTGCGCTTCGTCGAGGACAACTGGGAGAACCCCTCGACGGGCTCCTGGGGCCTCGGCTGGGAGGTCTGGATCGACGGGATGGAGGTCACCCAGTTCACCTACTTCCAGCAGATGGGCGGCATCGAGCTCACGGTGCTGCCGGCGGAGATCACCTACGGGCTCGAGCGGATCGCCGCGTACGTGCAGGGCGTCTCGACCGTGTTCGACGTCGAGGTGATGCCTGGGCTCAAGTACGGGGACCTCTTCCGCCGCCAGGAGTACGAGCACTCCGCCTACTCCTTCCTGCACGCTTCGGTCGACTACCTCCAGGCGACCTTCCAGGGCGCCGAGGCGGAGGCGGAGCGGGCGTCCCGGGAAGGCCTCTACTTCGCCGCCTACGACAACGTCCTGCGCATGTCGCACGTCTTCAACCTCCTCGAGGCGCGCGGCGCGATCGCGCCGGCGCAGCGCACGGCCTACATCGGCCGCATCCGCGACCGCGCCCGGATCGTCGCGGAGCTCTACGTCCAGGACCGCGAGCGCCAGGGCTTCCCGCTCGAAGGGAGGGTCGCGGCATGGAGCTGATCGTCGAGTTCGGCTTCCCGGAGCTCCCCTCGAGCGTCGTCGCGCAGGCGGAGCAGGACCTGAAGACCCTCGTGGCCGCGGCCATCGAGGAGGCGCTCCTCGCCGAGGGGGCGCTGCAGGTCGAGAGCTACAGCACGCCGCGGCGCCTCGCGCTGCGCCTCGGGCCCTTGCGCTTTGCGCAGCCGGACCGCGAGGTCGAGGCGCGCGGGCCGTCCACCGCGCAGGCCTTCCAGGACGGGCAGCCGACGAAGGCCGCGCAGGGCTTCGCGCGCAGCCAGGGGATGGATGTCTCGCAGCTCGAGCGCCGCGAGACGCCCGGCGGCGAGTACCTCTTCGCGCGACGCACGGTGGCGGGACGGCCGGCGAAGGACGTCCTGCAGGAGATCCTGCCGCGGGCGCTCTCGTCGATGCGCTTTCCGCGCACGATGCGCTGGGCGGATGGCGCGCCGCGCTTGCCGCGCCCGCTCGTCTGGGCCGTCGGACTCCTCGGGGGCGAGGTCGTGCCGTTTGCGGTCGGGCCGGTCGTCGCGGGCCGCGAGACCTACGGCCACCGCGTCGTCTCGCCCGGCCCGCTGGCCGTCTCCTCGCCGGAGGAGTACCTTTCCGTGCTGCGCGCAGCGAGCGTCGAGCCGGAGCGCCCAGCGCGCCGCCGGCGCGTCGAGGAGGGCGTGCGCGCCGCGGCGGCGGCCGAGGGGCTGCGGGCCGAGATCCCGGAGGAGCTCCTCGCCGAGGTGACAGACCTCTGCGAGTGGCCCCAGGCCTTCCTCGGCCGCTTCGATCAGGAGTACCTCGCGCTGCCCGAGGCGGTGCTGACGGCGACGATGATCCACCACCAGCGCTTCTTCCCGGTGCGGGGAGCGGACGGGCGCCTTCGGGACCGCTTCGCGGCGGTGCGCAACGGCGGCGAGGAGGGGATCGTGCGGCGCGGCAACGAGACGGTCCTCGCCGCGCGGCTCGCGGACGCGCTCTTCTTCTTCCGCGAGGACCGCAAGGAGGCGCTCGGCGCGCGGCGCGCGCAGCTCTCCGGGATCGCCTACGCGCCGAAGCTCGGGACGCTTCTCGACCGCAGCGAGCGGCTCTCGCTGCTCGCGGGGCGGCTCGCGGCGCTCGCGGCTCACCCGGAGCTGCGGGAGACGCTCGAGGCGGCGGGGGCGCTCGCGCTCTGCGACCGCGCGACGGCGCTCGTGCGCGAGCTGCCGGAGCTCGAAGGGACGATGGGCGAGGCGTACGCCCGCCTCGACGGGGAGGAGGAAGCGGTCTGCCGCGCGGTCGGGGAGCGGGTCCTGCCGCGCGGCGCGGAGGACGACCTGCCGCAGACGGCGGCGGGCCTCCTGCTCGCGCTTTCGGACCGCCTCGACCACCTGGTCGGCTTCCTCGCGAGCGGGCGCGCGCCGACGGGCTCGCAGGACCCGTATGGCCTGCGACGCGCGGCGATCGGGGCGATCCGGCTCTGGGAGCGCATGCCGCAGCTCCCCCTCGGGGAGGCGGTGCAGGCGGCGATCGATGGCTACCAAGACCTCCTGCCCAGCGCCGGCGCGGCGCGCGAGCAGCTCTCGGCCTTCCTCGCCGGGCGCCTTGCGGCGCGCGCGGAGGAGGCGGGGCACGACCCGCGGCTCACCCAGGCAGTGCTCGCCGCCGGGATCGAGCGGCCGGGCAGCGTCCTTGTGCGCCTTGCGGCGCTGGAGGAGGTCGCGGGCGGGGAGGAGTTCACGGCGCTCGTGCACGCGGCACGCCGTGCGAAGAACCTCGCCAAGGAAGGCGGCACAGAGGGCGCCGCGGGCGAGGAGGCGGCGCTCCTCTCGGCCGTCGAAGAACTCGAGCGGGAAGGGGAGGCGCTCCTCGCGCAGGGCGACTACCAAGGCTACCTGCGGCGCGCGGCGCGTCTCTATGCCCCGCTCGACCGCTTCTTCACGGAGATCATGGTGATGTCCGAGGACCGAGGGGAGCGGGAGCGCCGGCAGGCGATCCTGCACCGCGCGCACCGCGCCCTCTCGCGCGTCGCGGACATCGCGGCGCTCAGCGCCGAGTGACGGCAGGAGGTGACGCCCATGGCGGGGAATAGCGGCGCGGACCTGCACGTTCGCCCCGCGCTGATCGTCGTGATCTCGGACGCGCTCGGGGAGACGGCGGAGCTCGTGGCGCAGGCGGCCGCGAGCCAGTTCCCTGGCCACCCGATCGAGGTGCGCCGGTTCCCTCACGTGACGACGGAAGAGGACTTCCAGGAGCTCATGGCGGGCCTCGGGGAGGCGCCGGCGGCAGTCGTGTACACGATCATCCTGCCGGAGCTGCGCCAGGCGATCGCCGGGCGGCTCCAGACGGCCGGCGTGCCCTACGTCGACGTGATGGGGCCCCTCCTGGACGGCCTCGCGGTGCGCCTCGCGGCATCCCCGAGCCGCCAGCCGGGCCTGGTGCACCGGCTGGACGCGCGCTATTTCCGCCGCGTCGAGGCGGTCGAATTCGCGGTGCGGTACGATGATGGCAAGGACCCCGCCGGCATCCTGCGCGCGGAGGTGGTGCTGCTCGGCGTCTCCCGGACGTCCAAGACTCCGACCTCGATGTACCTCGCGCACCGGCAGATCAAGGTGGCGAACGTGCCGCTCGTCCCGGAGGCCGACCTGCCCGACGAGCTGTTCCAGGTCTCGCCGCGCAAGATCATCGGCCTGACGATCAACCCGGAGATCCTGCTGCAGATCCGCACCGAGCGCCTGAAGAGCCTCGGGCTCGGCTCGGGCTCGCGCTATGCGGACCTCGGGAGGATCATCGAGGAACTGGAGTACGCGGACCGCGTGTACCGGCGCCTCGCATGCACCGTCGTGGACGTCTCCCAGAAAGCGGTGGAGGAGACGGCGAACCGCATCCTTGAAATCGTGGGGAGGACGTAGAGCGTGGCGGAGAAGTACGTGTACCGATTCGAGGAAGGCTCCAAGGACGACCGCGCTCGGCTCGGCGGCAAGGGCGCGAACCTCGCGGAGATGACCCGCGTCGGCTTGCCGGTGCCCCCCGGCTTCACCGTCACGGCCCAGGCCTGCAACGCCTACAACGCGCTCGGCCGCGCGTTCCCGGACGGTCTCGAGGACGAGGTCTGGCGCGAGGTCGCTGCGCTCGAGGAGCGCGCCGGCAAGCGCTTCGGAGACCGCGAGAACCCGCTGCTCGTGTCGGTGCGCTCCGGCGCGGCCGTGTCGATGCCCGGCATGATGGACACGGTGCTGAACCTCGGCCTCAACCCCGAGACCCGCGAGGGGCTGGGACAGCGGGCGGGGCGCCGCTTCGCGCTCGACTGCCACCGCCGCTTCATCCAGATGTTCGGCAATGTCGTGCTGCACATGGAACACAGCAAGTTCGAGGAGGTCCTGCACGACGCGCGCGAGAAGGCGGGCGTCCAGCACGACCACCAGCTCACGGAGCAGGACCTCGAAGGCATCATCGCGCGCTACCTCGCGCTCGTGCAGAGCGAGACCGGCCGCCCCTTCCCCGAGGAGCCGGGAGAGCAGCTGATCCTCGCGATCCGGGCCGTCTTCGACTCCTGGGAGAACCCGCGCGCAAAGGTCTACCGGCGCATCAACCAGATCCCCGACGACCTTGGCACGGCGGTGAACGTGCAGGCGATGGTGTTCGGCAACCTCTCGCCGCAGTCGGGGACGGGCGTGCTCTTCACGCGCAACCCGAACACCGGCGAGAAGGTGCTCTACGGCGAGTACCTGACGCAGGCGCAGGGCGAGGACGTCGTCGCGGGCATCCGCACGCCGAAGGAGATCGCGGTGCTCCAGGAAGACATCCCCTTGGCCTACGGGCAGGTGCAAGAGGTCGCGCAGCTTCTCGAGAAGCACTATGCCGACATGCAGGACATCGAGTTCACGATCGAGGACGGGCGCCTCTACATGCTGCAGACGCGCAGCGGCAAGCGCTCGGCGCGGGCGGCCGTGAAGATCGCCGTCGACCTCGTGCACGAGGGGCGGATCACGAAGGACGAGGCGCTGCGGCGCGTGAGCCCGGAGCAGATCGACCAGCTCCTGCACCGCGGCGTCGACCCGCACGCGCAAAACGACGTGCTGGCGAAGGGGCTTCCCGCCTCGCCGGGCGCGGCGAGCGGGCGGATCGTGTTCGACGCCGACAGCGCGGAGCGCCTGGGGCGCCTCGGCGAGAAGGTCATCCTGGTGCGGCCGGAGACGGCCCCCGACGACATCCACGGCATCGTGCTGGCGCAGGGCGTCCTCACGTCGCGCGGCGGCATGACCTGCCACGCCGCCATCGTGGCGCGCGGCATGGGCAAGCCCTGCGTCGTCGGCTGCGAGGCGCTGAAGATCGACCTCGGGCGGCGCGAGCTGCAGGTCGCGGGACACACGCTGCACGAGGACGACACGATCTCGATCGACGGCGCGACGGGCCGCGTGTTCGACGGGCAGGTGCCGATGGTCGAGCCGGAGCTCGGCGGGGAGTCCTCGGAGATCCTGCGCTGGGCGGACGAGACGAGGCGCCTCGGCGTGATGGCGAACGCCGACACGCCGGAGGACGCGGAGAAGGCCCGCGCCTTCGGGGCCCAGGGCGTCGGCCTGTGCCGCACCGAGCACATGTTCATGCAGCAGGACCGCCTGCCCGTCGTGCAGGAGATGATCCTCGCGGGCACCGAGGCGGAGCGGCGGGCGGCCCTCGACCGGCTGCTGCCGTTCCAGGAGGGCGACTTCTACGGCATCCTGCGGGCGATGCAGGGGCTGCCGGTGACGATCCGGCTCCTCGACCCGCCGCTGCACGAGTTCCTGCCTGACGTCGAGGAGCTCGCGGTCGAGGTGGCGCTCCTCAAGGAGCGCGGCGAGCAGGGCAGCGAGGAGTACCGGCGCAAGGCCGACCTCCTGCGCCAGGCGCGCGCGCTTTCGGAGTTCAACCCGATGCTGGGCTTCCGCGGCTGCCGCCTCGGTCTCATCTACCCGGAGATCTACGAGATGCAGGCGCGCGCCATCTTCCAGGCGGCGGCGCGGCTGCAGCGCGAGGGCATCGACGTCCACCCCGAGGTGATGATCCCTCTCGTCGGCGACCCGAAGGAGCTCGAGATCTCGCGCCGGCTCGTCGCGGCGGTGCACCAGGAGGTGCAGAGCGAGACGGGCGCCAAGATCCCGCTCAAGGTCGGGACGATGCTCGAGGTGCCGCGGGCGTGCCTTCTGGCGGGCGAGATCGCCCAGCACGCGGACTTCTTCTCCTTCGGCACGAACGACCTCACCCAGACGACGTTCGGGTACAGCCGCGACGACGCGGAGGGGAAGTTCCTCACCCGCTACCTCGAGGAGAAGGTGCTGGAGGAGAATCCCTTCGCCGTCCTGGACCAGGCCGGCGTGGGCCAGCTCGTGACGTTCGGCGTGGCGCGCGGGCGCGCGGTGAAGCCGGAGCTCAAGGTCGGGATCTGCGGGGAGCACGGCGGCGAGCCGCGCTCGATCGCGTTCTGCCACCGCACCGGACTCAACTACGTCTCGTGCTCGCCCTACCGCGTGCCGATCGCACGGCTCGCGGCGGCGCGCGCGGCCTTGGAGGACTGACGCTTGGCCGGTATCGAGCAGGAGATCCTGGATCTCTACCTCGGAGCCTTCGGCGTCGAGCGGCAGGAGGTCGGGGATGGCTTCCGGGGCTTCGGCGACGGGCCGGGCCCCGCGGCGCTCGAGCAGCTCAGGGCAAGGCTAGGGGAGGCGCCCGCCGCGCGGCGGGCGCTCCTTCAGCGCCTTCTCTGGCGCGCGGGGCGCCGCGGGGCGCAGCGCCAGGCAGACCCCTCGGTCGCGGCGGGAGAGGTGCTCGGCGCGCTCGTGCTCGCGGAGCTGCACGGCGAAAGCGAGCGCCAGGAGGTGCTCGCGGCGCTGCCGGGACACCTCGCGGCGGCCCTCGCGTGCGCGGGGGACGGGCCCCTCGGCGCGGGCAGCCGCGCTTTCGGCGCGCAGGCCGCGTCGCTCGCCGCAGGGCTTTTGCTCGCACGCGGCGCGCAGCCCGAGCTCGCCGAGGCGGGGGACGTGCTCGGCATCGCCTTCATGGCCTGCGAGCACTTCGTGCGCGGCCTCGACGCGATGGCGGAGACGCCGGGGGCGGAGCCGATGGGGGCGCATCCCTACGCGGACCTCCTGCTCGCCGAGTCGGGCGCACGGCTCCTGCCGAAGGAGATCGCGGAGGCTGCGTTCACCGCGATGCACGCGGAACTGCGCGAGGCGCGCCGGATCGCACGGCTGATCGCGCCCGGCGAGGACCTCTATGCGGTCGTCCAGGGGATCGGCGAGGACGCCCCGGAGCACGAGGGCGAGCTCGCCGAGGCCTACCGCGCGGCGCGCGATGCCGTTGCGGCGGCGGTCGCGGACGATTTCCCCGCCGCGAGCGCGCCGCTCGAGATCGCGCTCGCGCCGGCGCACCTGCACGGCCTTCTGCCGCTCACGGCCTACCTTCCGCGCTCGGCATCGGATCCCGCCGGCACCGTGCTCGTGAGCCAGGCGCTCGGCCCGATGCAGAGCGCGCACGCCCGCGCGCGCACCTACCTCGCCATGGCGCACGACGGGCTGCCCGGCAGCCACCTCCTCTTCTGCGCGGCGGGCGAGGACAAGCTGCGCCGCCTCCTCCTGTCGCCGTTCGCGGCGCAGGGCTGGGCGCTCTACGCGGCGCGCTTCGCGGCGGGGCGCATGGGGAGCGAGAAGGTGCAGCTCGTCGCGGCGCTCGACGGGGCGCAGCGGGCGGCGCGGGCGTTCGCGGACGCGGCGTTGCACGCCCAGATTGCGCCGCGCGCGCAGATCCTCGAGGTGCTCGCAAACGCCCTTGGCCTTCCGGAGCCCCTCGCCGAGGGCGAGCTGCAGGCGGTCGCGCGCCAGCCGGGGTCCGGCGCCCTGCCCTGGTGGCTCGCGCAGGACATCGCAGACCGCGTGCGCCGGGCCCAGGACGGCGGCGCAACGCTGCGCGCCGCGCACGAGGCGGTGCTCGCGGGCGGCGCCCTGCCGCAGATGGAGGAGGCGAGCGCATGACGCAGACGCCGCGCGCCTTCACGGAGGAGCGGGAGCGGCGCGACCTCATGCCCTGGGCGGCGCGCAGCGCCGAGAGCGCGGGGCGCGTGCGCCCCGAGGCCGACGGCGACCCCGTGCGCACGGCGTTTCAGCGCGACCGCGACCGGATCATCCACTCGAAGGCATTTCGGCGGCTCAAGGACAAGACGCAGGTGTTCATCGCGGCGGAGGGCGACCACTACCGCACGCGCCTCACGCATACGCTCGAGGTGGCCCAGATCGCGCGCACGCTGGCCCGTGCCCTGCGCCTGAACGAGGACCTCACGGAGGCGATCGCGCTCGCGCACGACATCGGCCACACGCCGTTCGGCCATGCGGGCGAGAGGGTGCTCGACGAACTCGTGCCGGGAGGCTTTCGCCACTACGAGCAGAGCCTGCGCGTCTGCGACGTGCTGGAGCGCTCCCAGGGGCTGAACCTCACCCAGGAGGTGCGCGACGGCATCGTCTCGCACACGGCGAGCGGCCGCCCCGGTACGCTCGAGGCGCGGCTCGTGCACCTCGCGGACCGGATCGCCTACGTGAACCACGACATCGACGACGCGCTGCGGGCCCACATCATCCAGGAGCGGGACCTTCCCACGGGACCGATCCGCCTCCTGGGCGAGCGCCACTCCCAGCGCATCCACGCGCTCGTCCTCGCGGTGCTCGCTCAGTCCGCGGGCGAGCCGCAGGCGGCCATGCGCGAAGGGGAGGCGCAGGCGCTCGAGGAGCTGCGCCAGTTCCTCTTCCAGCGCGTCTACTTCGGCTCGCCGCCGAAGCGCGAGGAGAAGAAGGCCGAAGGCCTCCTGCGCCAGCTCTACCTCTTCTACCGGGAGCACCCCGAGCACTTGCCGGAGCAGAGCGCGCCGGGCGACGAGGGCGTGCGCGACTACTGCGCCGGCATGACCGACCACTTCGCGATCTCGCAGTACGCGCGCTTCTTCCTGCCGAGGCCCTGGCCGCCGGAGGAATAGCGTCGCCTCGTGGCGAAGCCTGAGGAGGCTCCGCTACCTGGGAGGTGTCATCTTTGCCCTTCCGCGCGGAGGGGCTCGACGAACTGCGGCGCAGGATCGACATCGCTGCGGTCGTCGGACAGACGGTCGCCCTCAGGCGCCAGGGCGCGCGGCTCGTCGGACTTTGCCCCTTCCATAACGAAAAGTCGCCGTCGTTCTCCGTTTCACCGGAACGGGGCCTTTTTTACTGCTTCGGCTGCCACGCCGGCGGTGACGCGATCGACTTCGTGATGCGCCGCGACAACCTTTCGTTCCCGGAAGCGGCGGAGGTCCTGGCGCAGGAGTTCGGCGTGCAGCTCGCGGAGGAGCACGTGGAGCACGGTGAGGCGGCGCGCCGCCAGGAGCGGCGCGCGCAGCTCCTGCGGGTCATGGACGCGGCGCAGGCGCAGTTCGCCGCGCTGCTCGCGGGGCCGCAGGGCGAGGGCGCACGCGCCTACCTGGCGCGGCGGGGGTTCGCCGCGGAGGACGGGCAGCGCTTCGACCTCGGCTACGCGCCGGGCGGAGGCGAGCTCCTGCAGC
>JAJYTV010000050.1 GCA_021792885.1 Bacillota bacterium | reverse complement strand
TCTGGCGCCTGCAGGTAGGGCGTCAGGAAGGTGTTGTCGACGACCAGCAGAAGACCCGCGGCGTGCGCCCAGTCGGCGACCGCAGCGATGTCTGTGACGCGCAGGAAGGGGTTCGAGAAGTTCTCGACCAGCACGGCGCGCGTCTGGGGCGTCCTCGCCGCCTCCAGTGCCGAGAGGTCGTCCGTGTCGACGTAGCTCGCGGAGAGCCCGAAGCGCGAGAATACGGCGCGCAGCATGCGCTGGGTGCCGCCTTGGCAGTCCCGCGTGACGAGCAGGTGGTCGCCCGCCGAGAGCAGCAGGAAGACCGAGGCGAGTGCCGCATTCCCGGAGGCGAACGCCATCGTGCGGTCTCCGCCCTCGAGCGTCGCAATGGCCTGTTCGAGCGCCTCGCGGGTGGGGTTGCCGGAACGCGCGTAATCGTAGCGCAGCGGCGCTGCGGGATCTCCGTGATGGTAGCTGACCGAGCGGTAGACCGCCGGCACGACCGCACCCGTCGCTGGGTCGCGCTCGGTGCCGGGGTGGACGAACCGCGTTTCGGAGCGCTGGCCGGGTTCGGACACGTTGCCTTACCTCCCGAGAGCTTGTTCTGCGCCGCGGTGCCGTGGCCCTGCGCGAACTTCGCCGAGGATATGTTGCTCAAGCTGTCACATCATTGCCGCAGGCGGTGCTGAGTGGGTAGAGAGGAGGCGGGGAGCGGAGGTGGCCATGACGCGGTCTCAGGCTGAACGCATGGGGGACGGTTTCGATGCGCTGTTCCTCGCCGAGTGGCCGAAGGTGGTCCGGATCGCCCAGCGGGTGCTGGGAGCGGGCGCGTCGGCGGAGGATGTCGCGCAGGAGGCCTTCCTCGCGTTCCACCGGCGGTTCGAGGAGAGCATGCCGGAACGTCCGGGGCCGTGGCTCTACGCGGCGGCCAGTCATCTCGCGCTGAACGCGCTGCGCGCAGAGCGGCGGCGCGAGCGGCGGGAGATCGAAGGCGACTTTGGGGCGGCCCCGTCGCCACGGGACCCCGCGGGCGAACTCCTTGCCCGCGAGGCGCAGGGAGAACTGCGCCTTGCGCTTTCCCGGCTGAAACCGACGCATGCCGCCATCCTCTCCCTGCGCTACTCCGGTCTGCGCTACCACGAGATCGGCGAGGCGCTGAAGATCCCTTTGGACCAGGTCGGGACCCGGCTGCGCCGGGCGGAACTCGCGCTGCGAAAGGAGATTGAAATTGCGTCATCCCAGGGACGGTGAACTTCGGCGCCTGCTCGATGAACCCTCGGTGGTGCCCGTCTCTGTACGCCGGCACGCGCAGGGCTGCGCGCGCTGCAGCGCACGGATGTCGGCGATGCGGTCGGACGCGGACGCCGTCATGCGGCAGTGGGGAGAGGTGTCGGCAGCGGCCCAGGATCCCGTGGCGGCGCGCGAGCGCCTGCGCGCTCTCGAGGCGGCTGGACGTGTGCCTGGGAGGGTGCCGGCTCCGGCCCGCTTCGTGCACTACGGGCGGGTCGCGGGCTTCTCCGCGGCCGCTGCGCTCGTGCTGGCGGTCGCGTTCACGCCGGTCGGCAGCTATGCGAAGGGACTCCTGCTGATCTTTCAGCCGCAGTCCTTCCAGGCTGTGCCGCTCGCGCGCTCGGAAGTCGGCGCCCTGCCGAAGCTGGGCGCGTTTGGCAACCTGCAGGGCATGCAGCGCCTGCGCCTCCTGCCGGTGGCGAATGTCGCCGCCGCGCAGGCGGCCGCAGGCTTCCAGGTGGCGGTGGCGAGCGACCTGCCGGCCGGTTTCGACGCGCCTGTCTACGGTGTGCTGCCGCAGAATACCGACTCGCTGACCCTCAGCGCGTCGAAGATCGCGGACTACGCCGCGCAGCATCACGTGCAGCTGCCGCCGCTCCCCGCCGATCTCGCGGGCAGCACGATCTCCGTCACCACAGGCCCTGCCGTGGTGACGCTCTACGGCAGATCCCTGACGGCGCTCACCGCCGGATCCGGGATGCCGCAGCTCTTGATCGCGCAAGCTCCCGCGCCAAAGGTCTACTCAACCGGCGCCACGGTGCAGGAAATGGAACAGTACTTCCTCTCGGTACCCGGCGTCTCGCCGCAGCTTGCGGCGGAGATCAAGGCGATCGGGAACCCGACGCGCACCCTGCCGATCCCCATTCCGCTCGGCAAGGTGGGCTCACAGCCCGTCGCGGTGCAGGGCGTGCAGGGCCTCGGGATCTCGGCCAAGACCGGAATCGGCAGCGGCATCGTCTGGCAGAAGGGCGGCATGATGTACGCTGTCCTCGGCAGCCTGCCCGAGTCCGAACTCCTGACGGTGGCGCAGGGACTGCGCTGACGGCTCCGGTTCACGTAAGAGGAGTCCACGTGCAACGAGGCGCGGCACCTCTCTTCGCAGGCGTTGCGGCCACGCTCCTGACCCTGGCCCCGGCCGCGGCGGCATCGGCCGCCGGCTACCAGGGGCTCACCCGATCCGCCGTGCTGCAGGTGCTCGGCGCCGCGAGCGAGGTCGGCGCGAGCGGCGAGCACCTCGGGCTCGCCGGCAAGATCGTCACCGTTCCGGACGGCTACGGCGGCACGCTGACAGCCGTCCCGGTGGTGCGCTTCCCGACGGCGGACGGCTACGGACAGTACGTGCTGTTCTGGCACGACAAGACGTTCCTCGGCAGCGACCGGCTCGCGCAGCTTCCGTCTCTCGGGGACGAATCGGTGTCGGTCGGGATCACGGGCTCCGGCACCGGCTACGTCACCGTCCAGTTCGCGCAGTACCGCAAGACCGACCCGATGGTCGCGCCCTCGCTGCCGCCCGAACAGGTGACCTACCGCTGGAACGGCCACCGTCTCGTCGCGTCGCAGGCCGTCTCCGCCGCGACCGGTAACGGACTCGCGATGACGCTGCCGGCAGGCGATACGGGGCAGCTCACGCGCGCGATGGTGGACGCCGTGCTCGCCCAGGCGACCGAGAACGGCAGCGGTATGCACCTCGCGCTCGACGGAAAGATCGTCTCGGTGTCCGACGGGCACGGCGGGACGCTGACGGCCGTGCCGGTCGTGCGCAGCCCGACGGCGGACGGCTACGGGCAGTACGTGCTGTTCTGGGACAACACGGCGTTCCTCGGCAGCGACCGGCTCGCGAAGCTCCCCGACCTCGGCGAGGAGTCGGCGCAGATCGCCATCGTCTCCTCGGGGCCGAACAGCATCACGCTGCGCTTCCCGCGGTACAAGAAGACCGACCCGATGTACGCACCCTCCTTGCCCAGCGCCGACGTGGCCTACCACTGGACCGGATTCGCACTCGCCGCGTCTCGCCCCGTCCCGTTGAAGAGCGGCGTCGGGCTCGCGATGCGACTCGTGGCGCCCGCCAAGTAGCAGGGGACGCATCGGGGGCGGCGAAGGTTCGAGACGACCTGGGAGCCCGGTCCTGCGGGACCGGGCTCTCGCGCGAGGAGGTGCAGCATGGCGGAGGAACTGCGCGACCGCGCAACTGAAGACCCGGCGATCCACACCGAGGGGCTATCCAAGCGGTACGGCCACAAGGAGGCGCTCTCCGACCTGACCATGACGGTGCCGCGGGGCGAGGTGTTCGGCTTCCTCGGGCCGAACGGCGCCGGCAAGACGACGGCGGTGAAGCTGCTGCTCGGCCTCGCGCGCCCGACCTCGGGCGAGGGCCTCGTGCTCGGGGAGCCGCTCGGCGACGTCGCGGCCCGCCGCCGCATCGGCTACCTGCCCGAACTCTTCCGTTACCAGGACTGGCTCAGCGCAGAGGAGGTGCTCGCCGCGCACGGGGCTCTGCTCCACCTGCCGCGCGCGGAACAGCGGGCGCAAACCGCGGCGGCGCTCGAGACCGTGGGACTCGCGGATCGGGCGCGCGACCGGGTCGGCACGTTCTCGAAGGGCATGCAGCAGCGGCTGGGGCTCGCCGTCGCGCTCCTGGGCGCGCCGGAGATCGTCATCCTCGACGAGCCGACGTCGGCGCTCGACCCCGTGGGTCGCCACGACGTGCGGATGATCATCCGCACGCTGCAGGCGCGCGGAGCGACCGTGTTCCTGAACTCCCACCTGCTGAGCGAGGTGGAACAGGTCTGCACGCGCGTCGCGGTGCTGGACCACGGCTGTGTCATCGCCCAAGGGAGCCTCCAGGATCTGCTCGCGGCCACGGGTGCGCGCATCGAGGCGGCGGGGGTGACCAGCGACCTGCTTGCGGATCTTTGCCACTTCGGCGATCTCCGCCTGCGGGGCGAGGAACTTGAGGTGGAGGGGATCCGCCGCGCCGATGTGCCGGAACTCGTGGCGGCGCTCTGCGCCGCGGGAGCTCGCGTCTACAGCGTCGAGATCCGCCGTGCCACCTTGGAAGAGCGGTTTTTGGACCTTTTGGGGGGCCACTGATGCGCGTGGTTGCCGGCCTCACGCTGCGCGAGATGCTGCGCCGCCGCACGACGCTCGCGCTCCTGCTGACGGCGTTGGCCTTCGTCGCCCTGAGCGGTTGGGCCTTCCACGCGCTGGTGAGCTCCTACGGGCCGGGCGGCGAGGCGCAGCTCTTCTCGTCAGAACAGCTCGTGTTCGTCATGCTCGTCTTCTCCGGCATCCTCGCGCTGACCGCGAGCTTCCTGTCCGCCGCGGCCGTGGCGCCGGAACTGGAGTCGGGCGTGGCGCTCTCGCTGCTCGCGCGGCCCATGACGCGGCTTCGCTACGTGTTCGGGAAGTGGCTGGGCCTCGCCGTGCTCGTCGGCAGCTTCTCGCTGCTCACAGGCGGGCTCGAGTTCGTGACCGTCTTCTGGGCGGTCGGCTACGCGCCGCCGCACCCGGTCTACGCCCTCCTGGCGCTGACGGCGGAAGCCCTGCTGTTGATGACGCTCGCGCTCCTCTGCAGCACCAGGCTCTCCACGATCACCTCGGCCATCAGCAGCATGGTGCTGTTCTTCCTCGCCTGGATGGCGGGGATGGCCGGCACACTCGGCCACACGCTGCACAATGTGACCCTGCAGCGGATCGGAGAGGTCTCGCAGCTCCTTCTGCCGACCGACGGGCTCTGGCAGGCGGCGCAGTACTACCTCGAGCCGCCGACGGTCCTCGCACTCCTGCGCTCTCTGGGCGCCCAGGGGCTCAACCCGTTCGTCTCCCTGGCTCCCCAGCCGTTCGCGTTCTACGTATGGGCTGCGCTCTGGCTCCTCGCCATGGTGCTTTTGGCGGTGTGGAGCATGCAGCGGCGCGAACTCTAGGTCGGACCGCCGACGTAGCGCTGCACGAAGGCCGCGGCCTGCGACGCGATCAACGCGTAGCCGATCTTGGCGCCGCCACGCGCGTCGACCACGCCCACCACCTGTCCCCAGTGGTTCAGCAGAGGGCCACCGCTGTCGCCGGGATCGACCGCGCCGCGGAACGGGAACTCCTTGAACAGCCCGAGCGTCTTCACGTCCACGGTCTCGGCGCGGCCGGAGATCGCGCCGCGCGCAAAGACGAGCGCGCCGAGGGCAGGGTGGCCGAGCAGGCCGACCGGCGCCCCGATGGCGGGCGTATGGCTTGCGAAGGGGAGAGGAGCGCCGCAGCGCGTCCCTCGGGGCAGCTCGAGCAGGGCGAGGTCCTGCGCGGGGTCCGTCGCCAGGACCTGCGCGCGGACCTGCGCATCGCTCGGCAGGTGGACGTCGATCAGGGGGTGCGCGCCGCGGACTACGTGGTAGGCCGTGAGGATGTCGCAGCCCTGGCTGACGACGAAGCCCGCGCCGCCGATGACGCGCCCGGTGAGCAGCGAGACGTTGGTCGGATAGGTGGTCACGAGGGCGACAGAGCGCGCGGCGAGGGCCTCCACGGCCGGCCAGGGCAGCGCGGCCTGTGCGGTGATGCGCGTGCGCTTGCCGTAGCGGTCGATGACGCTGTATCGGTAGGTTCCGGGCCCGGGCAGCCTGCGGTCGGTGAACGCGTGCAGGCGCGTGCTCGCGATGCGCATGCCGCCGCGGTAGATGGCGTAGGGTGCGCCTCCCGGCACCGGCACCCAGGTGAGCGTCACCGACGTCGTGCTGGTGCCGACCTGGTGGAGGTCTGTGACCGCTCCGCCGGCGGAGGGGGGCGGCGCACTTGCGGGTCGCCCCCCCGTCACGGCGGCTACGCCCTGCAGAAGCGTGCGCGCTGTCAGTCCGAAGAGCACCAGCGCAAGGAGCGCCGCGGCCAGGAACACCCAGAAGAGCCAGGGAATACGCCGGCGCGCTCTCGGCTTCTCCGTCCCTGCGGCTGCAGTCTCCTCCCACGCGGCGCGCAACTGCGCGAGAAAGCAGTGCAAGCCGGGGGCGCGGCGCCCCGGCGCGCACGTCGCCGCCTCGTTCGAGAGGTTGCGCGGCGTCAGCGCATCATGCCGCGCAGGAGGTTGCGAAAGAACGCCTCGACGAACTCCTCTTCGTCCTTCTTCCTGCGCCAGCGGGGCCGCCAGGGCGTCCGGCGCTGCAACTCGAGGGCCATGCGCAGCTTCGGATCCGACAGGAGTGCATAGGCCTCCTGCAGCTGCTGGAAGCGCCGGGTCGCCTCTTCCCGGCGCGCCGGCGGCACGGTATCCGGGTGGATCCGCTTGGCCCGGCGCCGGTAGGCGGTGCGTATCTCTTCTTCCGGCGCGCCGCGGCGAACGCCGAGCACGCGGTACGGATCTTGCATTGCGATTCATCCTTCGCGCCCGAAGGCGTACGTTGCACTTCTCGGCAAGGACGCCCGCCTCCTTCGCGCAGGGATCCGCCGCCGCGTCCAGAATGACCCAGGGCGCGGAGGGAGGATCGCTGCCGATGCCCGATTCCCTGCCGTTCGATGGGATGCGCTTTCGTCCGCTGACCGTTGGGGATCTGCCGCTGCTCGGGCGGTGGCTCTCGCACGGCGGGGCGCTCGAGTGGTATTCGTTTGGTGTGCCGCCGACCGCCGAAGAGGTCGCGCGCAAGTATCTGCCCAGGATCCTCGGTGACGAACCGGTGCACGGTCACATCCTGGAGCTTGCGGGGGCGAATGCGGGCTACTTCCAGTCCTACCTCCTCGAGGACTTCCCAGACCACCCGGCAGTACCCGGCGCAGACCGCGCAGCCGGCATCGACTTCTTCCTCGCCGAGGAGTACGCGGGACGCGGCCTCGGACCGCGCGCGATCCGCGCCTACGTGCAGGAGGCCGTGTTCGCGCAGCCAGGGGTCTTCGAGTGCTGGGCCGATCCCGATCCCCGCAACCTGCGCTCCGTACGCGCACTGCAGCGCGCCGGCTTCTCTCCTGTCACGAAGACCGCAGCGGAAGACGCCATTCTGATGCGCATCCCGCGCGATGAGGCGGTGCGCGGCCGAGGCGCCGCCTGAGCCGGGACCCACGCGCACAAAGAGCGGTTCCGGTCGCGCTTCACACCCTATTAGCCGGTTCGCGCGGTGAACCCTAGGAGGCAAGCTCCCGATGATCCGCCCAATTGTTTCCCGTTGCACGCGAGCCGACGCCGTGTTTCCGGCAGGGAGGGGCCGATGACGGCCCTGCGGCGCAGGGTGCACTCCCTCGCGGACATCCCGCTCGAGGATCTCGTGGCGCAAGGCGTGCAGGCGATCGTGCTCGACCTCGACAATACGCTCTGCGACCCGCACGGGGACGAGCTGCCCAAGGACGCGGTAGCCTTCTGCGCGAAGGCGAAAGCCCTTGGCCTACGCGGCTTCATCCTTTCGAACGGCGCGCGGGGCCGTGCCGAGCGCCTCGCGCTAGCGCTCGGGCTGCCGTGCGTCTCGCGGGCGAAGAAGCCGCTGCGCGGCGCCTACCGTCGTGCGCTTCGGGAACTTGGCGTGCAACCCCAGGAGGCTGTGGCGATCGGCGACCAGTTCCTGACCGACGCGCTGGGCGCGATCTCCATGGGCATGGCGCTCTTCCTCGTCGAGCCGCGCGTACGCCGGGACAAGCTGCTCGTGCGGCTCGCGCGCCCGGTCGATCGGATCCTGCGTCGGCTCCTGCCGTACGCGTAGCGCCAAGGGGGACGCCGTCTCCGATCCTGGATGGGCAGGGCGACGGGCGCCGTGATCTGCTCCGAGATGATGAGGTTCTCGGACGTGATGCCGCGCTAAAAATGGAGCAGATCGGTGCTTGGGGACGTCGGGCTGCGGTAGGCGGGTTCCAGGCCTAGGGGCGCATGCACCCCTGAGAAGTGCAGGGTGCGGTGCTGCATCGGGTCGAGCGACGATCCCGGCGCACCAGTCGCCGCCAGTGGCATGTCGGCGATGGAACCCGGTCCATCGCCGACCACGGTGCCGTGGATGGTCCACGCTGCGGTGCGATTCGACCCCGGGACTTCCCGCACGAACTTCTTCCGGGCACGGAAGCCCAGACGGCGCCATCGCTGCCGATCGCTCCGACGCGCTGGTCGGGTACGTCGCCCACTTTCGCGTGACTGCAAACCACCTGCGGTGTTCATCGAAACGAAACGGGAGCGTGGACTTCGCTTGCCGGGGAAGGAAGGGGCAGGGCCATGATGCGCAGAGCCGCGTTTGTCGTCGCCCTTGCCGTGCTGCTCGCGGGATGCGGTGCGACATCCGCGACCCCGAACGCTTCACCTGGAAAGGCGGCGTCGCCCCATCACCACTTCACGTGGATCGACATGCTCTCGCCCACATCCGGGTGGGCCCTCGGCAGCGACCGGACCACGGTCTACCGCACCCGAAACGGCCTTGGGTGGCAGGCTGTGCCGCCGATCGCGCATGTGCCGCAAAGTGGGTATGGCTCGCTCCTCTACGCCATGTCCCCGAACAACGCGTGGTATGCGTTTGCGGCGAACGCCAGCACGGTCGCACTCTACCACACGGTGGACGGCGGCAGGCGCTGGACCCACCAGATGATCCCGTTCGCGTCTGCACGGCAGGGCTACAATCCCCTCGGCGGCCCAGTCTCGATGTCCTTTGCCAACGGGGAGGACGGCTGGCTCATGGTCGCCCAGTCGCACGGCATGAGCACGGAGCCCGGCGCCCTCTACCGCACGGTGGACGGCGGGAAGACGTGGCGGGCCGTGGCCTCGACCGGGCCGGTGCCGGTGGTGGTACCCACGCTTCCCTTCAACGGAGATGTGTCCTTCACGGGCCCCCAGGACGGATGGCTCGTCGGCAGCGAGACGACCACCTCGCCAAGCATGCTCTACCGGACGACCGATGGCGGCGCGCACTGGACCAGGGTCTCGTTCCCCGTGCCCGGAGGGCTCCCGGCGGCAGAGGCGACGGTGATCGCGGGACCCACGTTCTCGGGCAGGCGCGGCGCGATGGCGGTGCAGTTCCTGGGCACGGGCGAGTCCTTCCTCTACGAGTCGGGCGACGGCGGGACGACGTGGGAATCTACGCGCGGGGGACGGTCCTTGCACGGCAACAGTCCGCTCGTCGATCTCGTGTCCGTCGTGCCGCAGATCCTGGCGTTCACGTATTCGCCGGGCGGCTTGGATGTCTCCCGCGTGTACGGCAATACTTGGACGGACGCGGGCGTCATCCCCGCTTCGGATCTCAAGGCAGGCGGACAGGTCGCGGAGATCGACTTCGTGAACCGAAGCGACGGCTGGGCGATCATCACCCACCCCTTCGACGCGGCGGCGCAGCCGGTCGTCCTGCGCACAGAGGACGGCGGAAAGACCTGGATCCGCGGCTAAGGCGCTCCCAGGCGATGCAGCCAAGGAGTCCCAGCAGGCGGGATGACGCCGGGTTTGCGCAAGAGTCCAAGAACACGTCCGATCGGGGGCGACGGCATGCGAAGTGGGGGACGGGCCCTCTCGGCGGCCGCAGGGATCCTCGCCGCGATGGCGCTTGCGGCCTGCGGACCCGTCGTACCGCAGCGCGCCGCGCCCTCGCCGCAGGCACGCATCGGCAGTGCGCTGCAAG
>JAJYTV010000049.1 GCA_021792885.1 Bacillota bacterium | reverse complement strand
TCTAAGGCTTGGGGCCGGCGAGGCTAGCGGTGCTCGAGTGCCGCCACGGCCTGCGCCAGCGTCCCGACAGGTATGATGCGCATTTTCTGCGAGATGCCGATCGCCTTCGCTTCCTGAACCGCTTCGCCGTACTCGGACGTCGGCACGAGGAAGACCTTCGCGCCGGCGTCGTACACCGTGATCACCTTCTCCTTGATCCCGCCGATCGGCCCGATGTTGCCGTACGCGTCGATCGTACCCGTGCCCGCGATCGTCTGCCCGCGGGTGAGGTCAAGCTGCGGCTTCAGGTGGTCGATGATCGAAAGGCTGAACATCATGCCCGCCGACGGGCCGGAGATGTTGCCGGTGCGGATGTTGATCTTCATCGGGATGTGCCAGTTCGGCTTGTAGGTTGCGATCAGCACGCCGAGCATCGCGTGGTTCTTGAGCTGCGTGCTCTTGACCGTGCCGACCGTCACCGAGATGTCCTTCTTGTTGCGCAGCACCTTGAGCGTCACCTTCTGGCCAGGGGTGACGTGCCCGAGGTAGTTCAGGAGGTCCTGGGAGATCGGCACCGGCGTACCGTCGATCGCCTGGATCACGTCGTTCGCCTTGAGATGGCCCGCTGCGGGGGTGTTCTTCTCCGCGGCGTAGACGTAGACGCCATGGCCGGTCTCCTTCGCGGGGTAGCCCAGCTGGCGCAGCGCGGCGACCTTCGCGGCGAGGTGGCTCTCCGACATGAGCGCCATATTCGCCTGGATGTACTGCTGCTCGTTCTGGGTCGGCCCGAGGAGCTCCTGGGCCGGGTAGACCTCCGCGTACGGCGTGTACTTGCCGAGCAAGTAGAAGTACAGGTTCGCCGGCTCCACGTCGACGGCGACCATCAGCAGCTTGCCGCTCGGCAGCTTGCCCGTCGCCTTCTGCACCGAGACGATGCGGTTCAGGTTCTCCGTCACGCCCGGAAGGATCACGTAGTCGCCGGTCGGCGTCCACCAGAGCACGGCGGCCACGACCGCCAACGCCGCCACGACGCCGAGCGTCCAACGCACCCACCTAGCCATGCCGTGCCTCCTCCCGCGAAAAGAGTGATTCGATCTCTGCGATCTTCGCGATCGCTGCATCCCGGCCTGCCTGAATCAAGGCGCTCGCCTGCGCGGGGCTCGTCCCGTTCCCTTCCTGGGCGAGCGGCTCGACGAGCACGTCGGCGCGCAGGGTGCGCTCCGCCGCGAGGGCTTGCTGCATGATCGCGAAGGATTGGTTCACGACGTCGAAGAGGTGTCGTACCGGCACCGGCTCCCCGTTGCGCGGCGCACCGAGCGCCACCGCGAGCACGCGACTCGCGCCGAGGGCCCTTGCCGTGTCGACCGGCACCCGCTCCAGCAGTGCTCCGTCGACGAGCAACTGCTCGCCGAGGCGCACCGGGCTGAAGATGCCCGGGATCGCGCTCGAAGCGCGGGCTGCCCGGGCTGCCGGTCCCCGCGTGAACACGACCTTGCTGCCCCGCTGGATGTCCGTGGCGACGATGGCCAGGGGCGGGTCGAGGTCTTCGAGCCGCCGATCCCGTGTCAAGAGGCGCAGCACCCCCTCCAGGCGCTGCCCGCTGACGACGCCCATCCGCGTCATCGTCACATCGAGCCAGTGGCTGCGGCGCAGGTGCGTTCCAAGCATCTCGAGCTGGCTCGACGAAAGGCCGGCGCCGTAGAGCGCCCCGATCACCGCGCCGATGCTGCAGCCGACCACGAGGTCTGGACGCAGGTTGCGCTCCTCGAGAACCTGCAGCACGCCGATGTGCGCATACCCGTAAATGCCGCCAGCCCCAAGTGCCAGTGCAACCCTCGGCTTCTCTACCATGCAGGGGCCGCCAGAAGGCGGCGCCTCCCTCCCCTCCGCGGGGTGCGCAGCGTTATCCTTCGGCCTACCGAGGAAGATCTATGCCTGCGGCGCGGAGAGCCGTTTCAGCGCCCGTGCGACAGTCGGGGGGACAAAATCGTCGAGGGGTGCGTCGAACTGCGCAAGCTGCTTCACAAGCGAAGAGCTGATATACGCGTAGCGGCTCTTGGTCAGAAGGAAGAACGTCTCGACGCTCGGCTCGAGGTGGCGGTTCATCATCGCCGTCTGCACCTCGTAGTCGAAGTCGAGCACCGCGCGCAGCCCGCGCAGGATGACATTCGCGCCCTCTCTCTTCGCGCATTCGACGGTGAGCCCGCCGAAGCCGATGACCGCGACGTTGGAGAGATGCCCCACCGCCTCTTGCAGGAAGGCGACGCGCTCCTCGGCCGTGAACACGGGATTCTTCGAAGGGTTCTCGAGCACCGCGACGGTCACCCGGTCGAAGATGCGGCTCGCGCGCTCGACGACGTCGAGGTGGCCCCGGTGGACCGGGTCGAAGCTGCCCGGATAGAGTGCGTGCGACAACTAACCGCCGTCCCTTCGCAGGATGCGGACGCAGGTCTGCCCGTACTGCGCCCTTCGGACCGCAGAGAACCCTGGGTACTCCCCGAGCGGGCTGCGGCAGGCGTGTTCGCAGACGGCGAGGCCGCCTGGCGAAAGGAGGCTTTGAAGGCCCCCGAGCAGCGCCTCCCATGGCCGCTCCGCGTACGGCGGGTCGATCAGCGCGATGCTGTAGGGCGCCCCGTCGCCCAGCTGGGATAGCCCGCCGGGAAGGCGCAGGCGCAGCACGTCCGCGCGCTCTCCGAGGCCGGTGCGGCGCAGGTTCTCCCGCAGCACGGCGAGCGCCTTCGGCTCCATGTCGACGAACCGGCAGTGCGCCGCACCCCGGCTCAGCGCCTCGATGCCCAAGGCGCCCGTGCCGGCGTAGAGATCCAGCACCCGCGCGTCCTGAAGCCTGGGCATCAGCATCGAGAAGAGCGACTCCCGCACGCGGTCGAGCGTAGGCCGCGTCGCGCTCCCGGGCACGGTGGCGAGGCGCAGGCCTCCGGCCGAACCCGCGATCACGCGCACCCCGCCCCACCTCATGGCGGATTATACCACAGGCCTAGAGCCCTCCCTCGGCCCTCTCTGGCAGGACGTAGCGCAGTGTGTCGGCGCGCAGCCCGCGCCGCAGCGCCTCGAGCGCCAGGATCTCCTCCGGTGGCACGTTGCCCAGGCTGACGTTGCTCCCGAAGCGGCGGATCAGCTCCTGCTGCTGGGACTTCATCGGCGCTTCCCAGATCAGGCGGTGGATGTCGCCGGCCGCGCGCACCATCTTGAGGAGCTCCTCCTCGGCGATCTCCCCCTGCGCGTCGTAGATGCCAACGCCCTTGCCGCTCTCGCGTCCCTCGACGATGATGCGCTCGGCGCCGGCTGCGATGTCCTCGAGCATGGTGCGGTGGACCTGCAGGGCGCTCAGGCGCTCGCTCGGATCCTTTCGTCCGACCTCCGTCAGCACCGTGAGGCCGCTGTGGCGCGCGATGTGGATCGCCTCGCGCCGCTCCGCGGGCGTGAGGTCGATCGTCCCGTCGCTCACCTCGATCGCGTCGAAGCCGAGTTCGGCCACGCGCGCGACGAACGCCTCGAGCTGACCCTGCAGGTGCGCGATCTCGAGGAACGTTCCCCCTGGATAGGTGGAGACGCCGGCGGCACGGATCGTGCTCACCTTGCGGCGCAGCACATCCACCGGGTAGACGGACGACGTGCCGAACGGCAGCTTCCAGTAGTCGATGTAGGGCGCCGCGATCTCCAGAAGGCCCTCGGTCGCCTGCAGGCCCATGCCCTTGTCGATGACCATCGTCAGCCCGTCGCGGCGTGGCTTCACTGTCCGCTCGCCGAGCGGATCGGTGACGATCCCACGGAACGCGCCATCCTGCGCCCCTGCCAACGCGCCCCCTCCTTCACCCTCGCCAGCGTATGAACAAGGCGTGAGGGAGGTTCGGACGCCTTCGGCGCTACTGGCTCTCGCGCGGCCGCGGGCGCGGCGCGAACGCGATCACGTACTGGTCGCGGGTCTGCCCGGTCGCCTGCGCGCCGAGCACTTCCTTGAGATTCAGGAAGGCGAAGACCGCGATCGCGGTCCCCACGAGCAGGCCGGCCGCGGTGAGGAAGAGCAGTGTCGTCCCCTTGTGCATCAGCCAGCCGAAGGTTGGGGGGCCGAGCGCGACGCCGATGAAGCGCACGCCGCCGTAGAGCGACGTGATCATGCCGCGCTCGCCCGGCTCGGTCGCGGACGTGAAGAGCAGGGTCAGGGTCGGGAGCACGAAGCCGCCGCCGAATCCCATCAGCGAGATCACGGCGAAGAGCACCCAGCGGTCGGTGAAGAACGCGTTCACCACCATCACAGCGCCGACCAGGAGCGTGCCGCTGATGATCACGAGCTTCGCGTACGAGGCCCGCTTCGCGAGGTAGTTGCCGACCAGGAGCGAAGTCGCCGACATCGCCCCCACGGGCAGGGCGAGGATGAAGCCCGAGCTCAGCTCGGACATGCCGTAGCGCTTCTCCAGCACCTCTGCGAGGTAGAAGAGGGTGCCGAACAGGATGAACAGCACCACCGTGCCGCTCAGCAGGAGCGCCCCGATCGAGCGCCCCTTGCTCTGGAAGACGCCCTGGAAGTCCCGGTAGTACTCCGAGAACTTCCGATCGTGCACGCTCTTCTTCTTCGGCTCGCGCACGAGGAACCAGAGCAGGAAGCCGACGGGGATCGAGAGCGCGGCGAAGAGATAGAAGGGAAGCAGCCAGAGCACGACGCCGGCGATCGCGCCGGCGATCGGGCTCACGACCTTCCCCAGGCCGTTCGCCGCCTCGAGCTGTCCCATCACCTTCGCGCGCTGGCCGCCCTGGAAGATGTCCGCGCTGAGCGCCATCGCGAGCTGCGCCATGCCGGCCGCGCCAGCGCCCTGGATGATCCGCCCTGCGATCAGTCCCGGATACGCAGCCACTCCGAGGAACGTGACCGAGAGTCCCGAGACCAGGGCGCCAAGGCCGAAGATGATCAGCGCGGGCGCCATGACCGGCTTGCGCCCGTAGCGGTCAGAGAGGTATCCGGCGATCGGGATGAGGAGGCCGGCCGGCACCGAGAAGGCCGTGACGATGAGCGATGTCTGGAAGCCTGTCAGCTGCAGCTCGGACTGCAGCTTGGGGAAGATCGGAAAGAGCATCGAGTTGCCAAGCACCATGAGAAATGGAACGGCTGCCAGGAGTGCAAAGGACAGCCGCAGCTTCGGGTTCACGCAGCGCCACCTCCCAAGCCGTTAGCGTTGCCAGGGCCGGCCCGGGATAGGTTTCTAAATTGTGGCCCGCAGGCGTAGCCTGCTCCGGGAGGCCCGTCGTGAGCAAAGAAGCAGCAATCCTACTGATGGTCTTGGCGCTCGGTGTATTCGGCCGCAATTCGCTGATCGCCGCCGCCGCGCTCGCGACCCTGGTGCTGATGCTGCCTCCGCTGAGTCGCCTCTTGCCGCTTGTGGCGAACTACGGCATCCGGGCCGGGCTCTTCCTCCTGATGTTCGCGGTGCTGGCGGAACTCGCGCTCGGGCGCGTGCCGCTCGGCAACCTCACGAAGGAGATCTGGAGCGTGGACGGGCTTCTGGCGATCTTGGGCGGCATCATCGCATCCTGGATGAGCGCCCGCGGCATCGAACTCCTGGCACACCGGCCGCAGGTTTCGATCGGCCTTGTGATCGGATCGGTGATCGCCGCGAGCTTCCTCGGCGGCGTGCCGATCGGCCCGATCTTCGCCGCGGGCCTCACGGCGCTCGGCCTCGGCCTCTGGCAGATCTTCTTCGGGTGAACCAGAACGTTCTAGGATGATGCCTTCGTCGACGCCAACACTAGGCTTGTCAGCGAAGGAGGTGAGAAGAGCATGGCGCAAGGCAGCAACACCGGCAACCGCGCAGTGGTGCGGGGCGCCGAGCCTGCTCTCGACTCGTTCAAGTACGAAGTTGCACGTGATATCGGTGTTCAGGTTCCGCAGGACGGTTACTGGGGTGACCTCCCAGCCCGTCAGTGCGGCGCGGTCGGCGGCCACATGGTCCGCCGCATGATCGAGATGGCAGAGCGTTCTCTCTCCGGCAACACCACGATGCGATAGGACGCAGCGCGACGGCAGGGCGGAAACTCCGCCCTGCCTGACTATTTCGTCAAGAATTTGCCGACATAGCCCGCGCTCCGCCGGAAACCATAACAACCGAGAGGGGGGTGAACATACATGGCGCAGGGATCGAACACGAGCAACCGGGTGCTTGTTCAGGGCGCGTCGCAGCAGCTGGACCAGTTCAAGTACGAGATCGCTTCGGAACTCGGCCTCAACGTCCAGAGCGGCTACTGGGGTGACCTGCCCGCTCGCCAGTGCGGTGCGGTCGGTGGCCAGATGGTCCGTCGCATGATCCAGATCGCGGAGCAGCAGCTTGCCGGCCGGCACTAATCCAGGCTCCATCTGACCGCCGCGGACGGGCGAGGGCGCCCTGCCGCGGCGGTTGCCCTGCCTTCGGCGATCTGGCGCGGTATGATGCGTGCAGGCGGTGTGCCGCCGGTCGTCCGAAAGCGAGGCGCTTTGCCATGGGATTTTGGCACATGTTCGTGCATCCGAAAGGACTTCGGGACCTCGATCCGGAGGAGATCCTGCACCTGCAGTCCGCAGGACCGAAGACCCGCATCGTGGACGTGCGCACCCCCGGCGAGTTCCGGCGCGGCCATATCCGCGGCGCCCTCTCCGCGCCGCTCGGATCGACGCAGGATGCCGTCCGGGAGTGGCCGCGGGAGACGCCGATCCTGCTGATCTGCCAGAGCGGGCATCGCAGTCAGGCGGCCGCCCACGACCTGTTGAAACTCGGCTTCCGCGACCTTGCGCACCTCAAGGGGGGCATGGGCCGTTGGGTGCGCCACGGCGCCCCGCTCGAGCGCGGGTAGCTGCGGCGTCTCAAGGGTGGGCCTTCAGCAGCGCCGGCAGGGCAGCCAGCACGACGATTCCTACCAGGACGAGCCACGACACCGGGTGGCCGAAATTCAGCGTCCAGCCGATGCCGAACCTGCGCTGCACGAAGATGGCGGGATCTTTGCGGTTGACGTAGAGGCTGCCCGCAAGCCAGTACCCGTCGTCGTCGCGGGAGACGTAGCCCGTCTGCTCTCCGGCGGGTACGGGGATGCGGCTGCCTCCCTGGCCCAGGCGAAGCGTCACCCACAGGGTGTAGAGCACGCCGACCAGCACCGGCAGCAGTGCCACGAGTGGCGTCACACCGCTCGGCAAGACGCCCCAGATCGTCAGCGAGGCGAGCAGCATCGTGATGTTCATGAGGCTGGCGAGCACCAGGATGACATTCGCCATCGCCGTCTGGAACCGCAGGTGCCGCTCCACGGAAGCCCGCGGGTCGCCGGGCGAGAGTTCCTGGCGCGTGCGCGGGATGAAGTAGGCCATCACCGCGAAGAGCGCGGTCAGGCCGATCTGCATCCAGACGAGCGAGAAGGCGGAGAAGGGCGTCTTCGTCTCCCAGCCGTTCGGCTGCCCGTTCGCGCCGAAGTGCGTGGCGAGGACGGGGGGCAGGTGCGGGTAGCGGAGGATGCCCAGGGCCGCGGTCGCCGCGACCACGGCGATCGCCGCGAGGAGGAGTCCGGTTGGGTAGCGCTTTGGCGCAAGCCGGGCGGTCGTGCTGGCGACGCTCGCCTCGCGCTTGCCCTCGTACCAGCGCTGCTGCTCTTTTGCCTTCTGCAGCGCGCGGTGCGCGGCGTAGTAGTCGAGGAACATGAGGGCGATGAAGCCGACCGGAATGAGGCCTGCGGCGGTCGCGTCGTTGCCGAGGAGGATGCTCGCCACGACGGCAAGGGCCGCGACGGGCACGATGGCGATCCGGTAGCTGCGCTTCGTGCCGGCGATCACCGGTTCCGAGAGGCGGTCCTCCGGCACGCGTACGCCGAACGGCAGCGTCGGATGCACGGCGTCCGGCATCCGCCACTGGGCATAGGCAAGGACGAGGACCAGGACAATGTCGACGATCGCCACCATCGAATCGAGCCTCCTTCTCCCTGCCGCGCGTCCGCCCGGCAGGTGCTACGCAAGCGTTGTTTCGGAACTCGTCCCGCCCTTTTGGAACGTCGCGAGGATCTCCCGGCAGATGCGCAGGATCTCCTCGGACGCCATGCCCTTCGCGTACGCGTGGGCGAGCGTCGTGCGAAGCGCCGCGCGCCACTCCGGCGACGCGGCCTCGCCCCGCACGCAGATCGATGCTCCGTTGCGCCGGCCGACCTGCACGAAGCCCTCCTGGCGCAAGAGATCATACGCCCGCGCCACCGTGTGGAAGTTGATCGCGAGATCGGCCGCGAGCTGGCGGATCGTCGGGAGCCGCTCACCCTCCGCGATCGCACCGGTCGCGATGCCCTCGACCACCTGGTCGCGCAGCTGCTGGTAGACCGGGCGACCGTCCGTTAGGTCCACGTAGAGGAGCATCGGGCGCACACCTCCGGGACAATTGTTATATCTGTTATAGATCTTTCGCGCCGCAATGGCAACCCCGATCCGCGCAAGGACCCTGACAGGGCGCGGGACGCGACGGAGCAGCCCAGGAGAAGTCTTCTGGGCTGCTCTCTCTTCAGACCTTGGTGCCTGCCCGCGCAGGTTCAGGAGTAGAGGCCGAACTCTCCGATGTCGATTCCCGGCTGCAGGCTCGTGTTGAGCGCTCCGGCGATGAGGCGCGAGAGGTCCTCGATCTGTGCGTCGATCTCCTTCGGCGTCACCATAAGGTCCCCCACCGACTCACCCAGCACCTGGGCGATCAGCGCTTCCTTGTGCTTGTCGTAGAGTTCGTCGAGGATCTCGTAGAACTGCATCTCGCCTTTCAGTTCCGCGATCAGCTTCTTCACCGTGTCGCGAGCGATCGTCACCGCATGCACGACGGTCGGCACGCCGATCGCGATCACCGGCACGCCGAGTGTCTCCCGGTTGAGCGCGGTGCGGTGGTTGCCGACGCCGGACCCCGGCTGGATGCCGGTGTCGGAGATCTGGATCGTGCTCGCGATACGCTCCACATCCCGCGCGGCCAGGGCGTCGACGGCGATCACGAAGCGCGGCTCCACCCGATCGACGATCGCCCGCACGACCTCCCCCGTCTCGATGCCCGTCAGGCCGAGCACCCCGGGGGCGATCGCCGCCACGGGACGCATGTGGCGCTGCACGTCGTGGGGAACCACCTTTTGCAGGTGGCGGGTGACGAGCAGGCGCTGCACGACCTGCGGGCCGAGGGCATCCGGCGTCGCCTGCCAGTTCCCGAGGCCGACGACCAGCGCCTCGCCGAGCGGGCCGTGGTCCTCCGGGAAGAGTTCGGCGAGTTCCCCGCTGAGGCGCTTGCCGACGGCCGCGGAGTGCTCGCGGTCGTGGCGGCGCAAGGCGCGCGATTCGAAGGTGATGTAGCGCCCTACGGGCTTGCCAACGGCCTTGGCTCCCTCCAGGCTCTCCACGACCACCTCGCTGATCCTGAGCCCGCCCTCCTGCGACTCCGTGTGACGCACGCCGGGTACGCTCTTAGCCCCTCCCAGGGCATCCTCGTGCCGCTCGATCGCGAGGTCGGTGCGCCAGCTCGCCACGTCATCGCCTCCGACTGCATAGTCTCCCGCCGCCCGCAGGGGACATGCGCCGCTCTGCACCGCGCTCCCGCCCGTTGGACGAGGCAGGAGTTTTGCGTGGCGAGAAGAAGTCTCTCGCAGCGAAAGGAGGTGATGGAGCATGGCTTGTACGGAGGGCGTGGATCGTGCCCAGTGCTCCGTCGCCGATCCGTCGGACGGTGTGACCCGCTAGCCCAGGATCGGGCCACGTGGGCAACCCACGGTCCACGCCCCCCTCTTTTGGACGCTCGTCTGGACGACGTCCTTGGGGGGCGTGGGTTCTTGCTTTCGACCATCCGTCTGCAAGGAGGTCTTGCACGCTGGCGACG
>JAJYTV010000048.1 GCA_021792885.1 Bacillota bacterium | reverse complement strand
AGCGCCGACGCTGCTCTTCCGTTCCCGCGAACAGCAGCGCTGCCGCGACCAGAGATGCCGTGCCGATCGTCGCGGCGACGCCGAAGTTGCCCCAGCCGAGTTCCTCCATCACAACCGACATCGTCAACGCCCGGATGCCGGGCCCGCCGTACTCCTCCGGCACGTTCGGCGCCGAAAGCCCGAGCCGCCCGGCGGCCCGAACGGCCTGCCAGGGCGTCTCCCCCGTCTCGTCCGCATGCTGCCCGGCAGATCGGAGGGTGCGCTCGGCGAATTGATGCGCAACCTCACGCAGCATCTGCGCTTCGGTGTCCGTCCTTGCGTCCCACACCACGTGTACCGCCTCCCGCACGGGAGCATGGCACGCGCCGCGCGCGATCCGTGTGACCAATGGCGCAGTTGCGGTGTGACCTTTGCGTCCGCTCCCGCGGTTCTGTGACGCAGCCATGCAGCGTCGCGCATCCTCACGTGCGGCATTGCATGGCCACGGGTCATTCTCTCGTGCGCACCTCTCCGACTTCGTATGCGACGTTGCCCTGTACCGTCTTGCCGATGAAGCAGAGCTCGCGTGCGCGCAGCGCCTCCTGCCGGTACTCCTGAAGGCGCGAAGCGTCTGCGCCCGCGATGGTCGGGTGCACGACGATGCGCGCAAACCGCGTAGCCTGCGGATAGTCCTCGACGTACCCGGACGTTGCGACGAAGACGCGGGACACGGGCAGCCCGCTGCGTTCGAGGACGCGGTAGAGCGTCGCGCTGTAACAGGACGTGACCGCCGCCAAGAGCAGTTCCTCCGGGCTCGTTCCGGTGCCGTTCCCGCCCATCGACGCGGGGGCTGAGTACGCGACACGCTGCCCGCCCGCCTCGACCGCACCTTCCCCACTTCGGCCGCTGCCTGTCCATTCCACGTTGACCGAGAACGTCAGCGACACCTTGTCCATCTCCCTTCCAAGCGCCGCGCATCCGGCGAACGCCGCCGCTGATGCCCGCGCCTGCAAACGGCGAAAAGGGCGCCTGCAGCGTTCAAGCGCACTCTAAACCGCAGGACATCCCGCGGGTGTGCAGGCCGTCACCCAAAGAGTGGTCGCAAGGTCACATGCGCGGCGCGCCGCGCACCAGGGCGGCCCCCAAATCGCCCCTCTTCCATCGCACCTCGTTGTGTGACGGCAAGCACAGGAAGTTTTCCGCAGATCGCCGACCATCAACGTGCATCGGCACGTCACGTTCGTCCACTCCGCACGCACGATCGCCGATGCGATCAAACGCGAGCGGTACGAGAGCTGGCAGCGGAACTACGCCGCGTTCCAATACCTTTCGGCGCATCCGCTGCGTCCGGTGTTCCTGGTCCCTGGAGCCAATCTCTGCTCCGCGGCCCTCGACCTCGGACGGATGGTCGTACGCCGGGCCGAGCGACATGTCGTCGCCCTGCAGCAGGTCGATCAATGTGAGAGCCCGGAGGTACTCCGCTACCTCAACCGGACTTCGGACCTGCTCTACGTGCTCCCCCGCTGGGCTGCCGCCGAAGCGGACGAACCCGTCAGCCACGAGACCGATGCAGGAGACTGACCCGCCCGCGTGACCGACCTCACCTGCGCCACGTCCATCGGTCACCGGCAGGCCCTGCGCAGCCGCGTACCATCAGGGACGGGCGGGATGTCTGCCAGTTGCACTGGTGAAAGGCGGTGCCAAGATGCCAGAGAGTCCGGACGATACCGTCGCGCACGACCTCACCGCACTCCTCGCGGAGGCCCTGAGGCGCGTGCACGAACTGGGCGACTCCGACACGGCGAGCCGGATCGCGGCCAAGGCATGGTCGATCCTGCGATCTTCCCACCCGAAAGACGCCCACAAGATGGACGGCCTGCTGCACCTCTTCACCGGGGTCCTAGATGCCCGGCACCCCTGAGAAAAGGCTCCGCAACGCTCACTTTGGCGCAGCGCCACGCTTTGCGTTCCGCTCGCGGCAAGAGCCCTGCGCCGGTGGATCGCCCGCCGCCTGCGTCAGGCCATCTGCTCGCCCGCGGCTGCGTCTAGGCCGAGTTCCTTCACAGCGACATCGCGCATGACGTACTTCTGCACCTTCCCCGTGACCGTCATGGGGAACTCGTCGACGAACTTGACGTAGTGCGGGATCTTGAAGTGGGCGATCTGGCCCCGGGCGAATTCCTGCATCTCTTCGGCCGTCGCCGTCTCCCCGGGCCGAAGCCGGATCCAGGCCATCACCTGCTCGCCGTACTTGTGGTCTGGGACGCCGATCACCTGGATGTCCGCCACTTTGGGATGCGTGTAGTAGAACTCCTCGATCTCGCGCGGGTAGATGTTCTCCCCGCCGCGGATGATCATGTCCTTGATCCTGCCGACGATGTTGAGGTAGCCGTCCTCGCGCATCACCGCGAGGTCCCCGGTGTGCATCCAGCGCGCGGCGTCGATCGCCTCCGCCGTCGCGCCGGGATTCTCCCAATACCCGAGCATGACGGCGTAGCTGCGCGTCAGCAGTTCCCCTGGCTCGCCTCTCGGCACGACCGCGCCGGTCGCGGGATCCGCGATCTTCACCTCGACGTGCGGGTGCACGCGTCCCACGGTGGAGACGCGCAGTTCGAGCGGGTCGTCGGCGCGCGTCTGGGTCGAGACGGGAGAGGTCTCGGTCATGCCGTAGGCGATCTCCACTTCGGACATGTGCATCTTGGTCTGCACCTGCTTCATCACTTCCACGGGGCATGGCGAACCCGCCATCAGGCCCGTGCGCAGCGAGGAGAGGTCGTACCGCTCGAAGTCCGGGTGCTGCAGTTCCGCGATGAACATGGTGGGCACGCCGTGCAGCGCGGTGCAGCGCTCGGCCTCGACCGTGGCCAGCACGTCGCCCGCGCTGAAGCCCTCGCCGGGAATGACCATGGTGGCTCCGTGGGTCATGCACGCCAGGTTCGCGAGCACCATGCCGAACGTGTGGTAGAACGGTACCGGGATGCAGAGGCGGTCTTCCGGCGTGAAGCGCATCAGCTCGCCGATGAAGTAGCCGTTGTTGAGCAGGTTGTGATGGCTGAGGGTCGCACCCTTGGGCATGCCGGTCGTGCCGGAGGTGTACTGGATGTTCACCGCGTCGTCGAACTGCACGGATGCCTCGCGTTCCCGCAGTGCGGCATCTGAAACCTCATCCGCCCGCGCGAGCAGCGCGGACCATGTCATCATGCCAGGCGGTGCGGCGTCCGAGAGGACGACGATCTCCCGGAGCTGCGGGAATTCTTCGGCGGCGACGCGGCCACGAGCGAGCGAGGGCACGAGATCCTCGAGCATCGCAAGGTAGTCGCTGCGGCCGAAGCCGGGTGCGGTGATCAAGGTGCGGATTCCGCTCTGGCGCAGGGCGAAGCCGAGTTCGCGCAGCCGATATGACGGGTTCACATTCACCAGCACCGAGCCGAGCTTCGGCGTGCCGAACTGCGTCACGACCCATTCCCACCGGTTCGGCGCCCAGATGCCCACCCGTTCGCCGGACTGGACGCCCAGGGCCATGAGGGCGCGGGCGAGGCGGTCCGTCTGTTCGCCGAGGGCGGCGTAGGTCAGGCGCACCCCTTTCGGGCGGTCTACGAGAGCTTCCCTCGCCGGGTGGGCAGCGACGATGCGATGGAAGAACTCCCCGATGGCCGTGCCGATGAGCGCCTGATCCGAAGTGCCGTGTGCGTAACTCACCTCAGGCATCTTCCCGACCTCCTGCGGCAGCGTGCCGCCTCTTGCGAGCGCCTTGTCGTCGGCTGACCTGTTCCTTGCGGTCAGGAAGGGCCGAGCCCGCGGACCACCTGCGCCCTTACCGCCGCCCATTCGGCGGCGCCCCGTGGACTCCTCTCCGGTGCGCGGTGCATGCCTCTGGGATGCCTGCCTCCATGCGGAAAAAGTGCCCGCGCTCCCGGAGCGGAAGGGCAGGCACTTCGGTGACGTGGAGCGGCCCTGCGGGGAGGATTGGCCCCCGCCGGCGTCGTCAGAGCAGTCCCATCAGCGTGCGCCGCACGTGCACCTCCGCAAGCCGCCTGCGGTATGAGGGAGAGGCGTAGAGGTCTCCCGCGAACTCGACGCGGTCGCCGACGCGGCCCGCCGCCTCCGCCGCCAGTTCCGCGGAGAGCGTCCGGTCGAGCAGCGCCGCCTCCACGCCGTGCGCGCGGAACGGGGCCGCCCCTGCACCGGTGAGGGCGATGCGGGCGTACTGCACCGTACCGTCCTCACCCATGGCGAGTACCGCCGCCACGCCGACGACCGCGTAGCCCGAGGCGGGATGCGCCACCTTGCGGTAGGCCTGCCGCGTCCCCTGCGGCGGCAGTGGGAAGGAGACTGCGGTCAGCAGGCCCCCCTCGGGCAGCGCCGTCATCATGGGGCCGAGGAAGAACCCCTCTGCCGGCAGCGATTCCTCCCCTGCCGACGTGGCCACGTGCAGCGTCGCATCGAGCGCCAGCACCGCTGCCGGAAGGTCGGCCGCCGCGTCGCCGTGGGCGATGCTGCCGCCGATCGTGCCGCGGTTGCGCACCTGCAGGTCGCCGATCTCCTGCGCGGCCGCGGAGAGCACGGGCAGCATCTCGCGCAGGAGCGGGTTCTGTGCGAGGACCGCGTGCGTCGTCAGCGCGCCCACCACGATGCGGTCGCCGTCGCGGCGCACGCCGCGCAGGTCCGCGATCCGCCCGATGTCGACGAGCCTGCCTGCCGTCGCGAGGCGCAGCTTCATCAGCGGGAGCAGGCTGTGGCCGCCCGCGAGCAGCTTCGCGTCGCGGTCCTGCTGCAGGGCCGCGAGCGCCTCCGCGACGCTCGCCGCCTGGGTGTACTCGAACGCGCGCGCGATCATCGCCCATTCCTCCCCGCCTGGATCGCCTGGTGCACCCGCTCCGGCCAGAGCGGCATCGCGAGGTCCTGCACGCCGAAGGGCTGCAGCGCGTCCACGACCGCGTTCACGATCGTCGGCGTCGCCGCGATCGTGCCCGTCTCGCCGATGCCCTTCGCGCCGATTGGGTTGTGCGGCGCCGGAGTCTCGGTGAACGCCGTCTCGAACGCCGGGAAGAAGCGCGCCTTGGGCATCGCGTAGTCGAGCAGGCTGCCCGTCAGGAGCTGGCCGTCCGCGCTATAGACCGCACCTTCCCAGAGGGCCTGGCCGATGCCCTGCACGATGCCGCCGTGGACCTGCCCCTCGGCGATCAGCGGGTTGATCACCTTCCCGCAGTCGTCGACGGCGACATAGCGCAGGAGCTGCACGTCTCCGGTCTCGGCGTCCACCTCCACCACGGCGATGTGGGTGCCGAAGGGGAAGGTGAAGTTCGAGGGGTTGTAGTAGGCGGCCGCCTCGAGCGCCGGCTCGACCCCCTCCGGGAGGTTCCAGGCGAGGTAGGCCTGCAGCGTCACCGCCTGGAAGGTCTGGGCGCGCTCCGGTGCGCCCCGCACCGCGAACCTGCCCGCCCTGAACTCGATGTCCTCCTCGGCGGCTTCCAGCATGTGCGCGGCGATCTTACGCGCCTTGTCGATCACCCGGTCGGCCGCGACGGCGATCGCGCTGCCCCCGACCGCTGTCGTGCGCGAGCCGTAGGTGCCCCAGCCCATGGCGATCCGCGCCGTGTCGCCGTGCACCACCTCCACGTCGGCGAGCGGGACGCCGAAGCGGTCGGCGACGATCTGGGCGAACGTCGTCTCCTCGCCCTGGCCGTGCGGCGACCCGCCGGTGAAGACGGTGACCTTGCCGGAGGGGTGCACGCGGATGTTCGCGCTCTCCCAGAGCCCTCCCTGGAAGCCGACGGCGCCGGCGACCTCGGAGGGTCCAAGGCCCGAGATCTCGACATAGCTCGTGCAACCGATGCCGATGTAGCGGCCCTTCTGGCGCAGCGCCGCCTGCTCGCGCCGGATCTCCTCGTACCCGACCGTCTCGAGGGCCTGATCGAGCGCCCGCTGGTAGTTGCCGCTGTCGTAGGTGAGCCCGAGCGCCGATTGGTAGGGGAACGCCTCGGGCCGGACGAGGTTCCTGCGCCGCACCTCGATCGGGTCCATGCCGATCTCCCCCGCGAACAGGTCGACCATGCGCTCGACGAGGTAGGTCGCTTCGGGGCGGCCCGCCCCGCGATAGGCGTCCGTCGGGGTCGTGTGCGTGAAGACTCCGTAGACATCGACCGCCGCGTGCTGGAAGGTGTAGGCCCCCGTGACGATCAGGCCGAAGAGGATCGTCGGCACGCCCGGTGCTGCGGTGGAGAGGTAGGCGCCCATGTTCGCGAGGTTCTTCACGCGGATCGCGGTCATGGTCCCGTCACGCCGGCCCGCGAGCTCGACATCGATCACCATGTCGCGGCCGTGGGTCGTCGCCTGGAAGTGCTCGACCCTGGTCTCCGCCCACTTCACCGGCCGCCCAAGCGCCATCGCGGCGTACGCCGTCAAGGCCTCGTCGGGGTAGCAGGCGATCTTCGAGCCGAACCCGCCGCCGACGTCCACCGAGACGACCCGCAGCCGGTGCTCGGGGATGCCCAGCACCGAGGAGAGCAGCACCCGGTGGATGTGGGGGTTCTGCGACGTCGCCCAGAGCGTCAGGTCGCCGGTCGAAGGATCATACTGCGCGACGGCGGCGCGCGGCTCCATCGGGTTCGGGATCAGCCGCTGTTGGCGGAAGGTCCTGCGCACCACCACCTCCGCTCCGGTGAAGGCCTCCTCGGGCACGGTTCCCGCCTTCCAGTGGAAGGCGACGTTGCCTGGCGCGTCCTCGTGCACGAGCGGCGCACCTTCAGCCATCGCCTGCGCCTGGTCGACGACGGCCGCCATCGGCTCGTAGCGCACCTTGATGCGGTCGATGGCGTCGCGCGCCGCAGCCGCGCTCTCCGCGACCACCATCGCCACGCCGTCCCCGACGTAGCGCACCGTATCGACCGCGAGCGCCGGGTGCGCCGTCGCCTTGATGTCGGAATCGGGCGGCAGCCAGGCCGTCGGGATCGGCCCGAGCTTGCCCGCGAGGTCGCGTCCCGTATAGACCGCCACGACGCCGTCTGCCGCCTGCGCCGCCGCGACGTCGATCTCCTGGATGCGGGCATGGGCCCGCGGGCTGCGCAGAATCGCCGCATGGAGCATCCCCGGAAGGCGCACGTCTTCGGTGTAGCGACCGCGCCCCGTGATCAGGCGCGGGTCCTCGACGCGCTTTTGGGGTACGCCGATCAGTTGCATCTTGTCCCCTCCCCCTAGTCGCTGGCCGTCTGGGCGTCCCTCGCCGCCATCCGCACAGCCGCATCCTGCACGGCCCGCACGATGTTCTGGTAGCCGGTGCAGCGGCAGATCACCCCGTCGAGCGCGCTGCGGATCTCCCCCTCGCTCGGCTGCGGCCGTTCCTGCAAGAGCCCGATCGCGGTCATCATCACGCCGGGCGTGCAGAAGCCGCACTGCAGCCCGTGCTTCTCCCAGAACGCCGCCTGCACGGGGTGCAGCGCCTCGACGCTGCCGATACCCTCGACCGTGGTGACGTGCTGCCCTGCGGCCTGCACCGCGAGCACGGTGCACGACTTGACCGCCTTGCCGTCGAGCAGCACGGTGCACGCCCCGCACTGACTCGTGTCGCAGCCGACGTGCGTGCCTGTGAGTCCCAACCCCTCCCGCAGGAACTCGACGAGCAGGGTCCGCGGCTCGACCGCGCGCGTCTGCTCTGCGCCGTTCACGAAGATCGTCACCTCGGTCGTCATCGAAGCCACCTCCCGCGATGCGTCAGTGTGATGTGCCGCCGCGCTCCCGCTCTCCCCCTTTCCGTCGCGCAGCGAAGGCAGGTGCGCCCGGTCGGACGTCCCGAAGACGATCCGGCTTTGCCACATCCTGCATTCGGATGATAGGCCGCTTTCTACCACATTAGGCCTAGGTCCTTCTCCACCGCGCACTTCCCGCGCACTCCTCCCTCTTCGCCGCCGCGGGAGAGGTGTACGGGCGCGCGCGCAGAACTGGGTCCACATGATCTCCTACCGCACGCTCTTCTGGGACCTCGACGGCACCCTCACGGACCCCAAGGAAGGCATCACCCGCTCGGTGCAGTACGCGCTCGAGCGCCTCGGCATCGAGGTGCTCGAGCGCGACGAGCTCGTCCCGTTCATCGGTCCGCCCCTGTTGGACAGCTTCCAGCGCGTGCGCGGCCTCAGCGAGACCGATGCCCGGCGGGCGGTGGCATTCTACCGCGAACGCTTCACCGAGACCGGGATCTTCGAGAATCTGATCTACCCCGGCATCGCCGAACTCCTCCGCGACCTGCAGGCGGCCGAGGTGCGCATGGCGGTCGCCACCTCGAAGCCGACCGAGTCCGCCGAGCGCATCCTCGTGCACTTCGGCATCCGCGGGTACTTCCAGGCCGTCTACGGAGCAGATCTCGAGGGCGGGCGCTCGCGCAAGCTCGACGTGCTCCGGGAAGCGACCCGCGCGTTCGCACCCTTCCCCATGCCAGCCGCGATGATCGGCGACCACGCGCTCGACATCGAGGCGGCGCACGCCTGCGGCGTCGACGGGATCGCCGCCCTGTACGGCTACGGCGCGCAGGAGGAGGTGGCGGCGCAGCGGCCGACGCACGGCGCAAAGGATGTCCCCGCCCTGCGCAGGCTCCTGCTTCCCTGATCGCGGGCGATGCTGGATACGAAGGGGCCCCGACCCGCCCATCCGGCAGGCCGGGGCCCCTTCAGCGCCAGGTCACTCGCCTTCGCGCATGCCCTCGCCCGCTAGCGCCAGGAAGAAGAGCGCCACCGGCCGGTAGACCGCGTGGGCGAACTTCATGAACGGCGCGAGCAGCACGAGTTCCATGGCGACCGAGACGTGGAACAGGAAGACCCAGTAGCCCCACGCCGGTGGATGCGGCAGGTAGAGCGCGAGTTCCAGGAGGAGCCCGCTCACGCCGGTGATCCAGAGCAAGAGGAGCAGGGTCCAGTCCGAGGCCTCCGACTGCTTCGCCGCCTGCCCGTCGCGGCGCAGCCGGTCGACGAGGAACATGGTGACGCCGTAGATCATGGCGAGGCCGGCGATGGTCCCGAGCAGCCGGACGGGGTAATAGATCGGCACGGGCGTTCCCGTCGCCTTCACCCCGATGAGCGAGAGACCGTAGTCGAGGACAGTCGCGAGCAGGAGGCCGAGGAATCCCCACATGGTCGACGCGTGCAGGAGCCAGCGGCGGCGATACCACGGCCTCGTCTCCTGGACTGCCGCGCAGTCGGCGCGGTAGCGTCGCTGCCCGAGAGACTCTACCCCGAGCGCCACCCAGAGCGCCTTCCAGAACCGTCCGCCACGCGGCGCGCCGGCTCGGCTGCGCTCGCGGCGCGAGAGCCGACTGGCCATGGTGACAACCCCCGTGAGCCCCGCAAGCACGACGAGCACCATCACCACGACGCCCGTCATGTGGATCAGCCCTTCGGGGATGAACCGGAAGAGCCGCAGGGAGGCCGCGTTCTGCGGGCCGTGCGAGGCGTACAGGAAGAGCGCGAAGAAGGCCGCCAGCAGGACCGCGATCAAGGTCGAGAGCGCGGGCTGGGTGTACATCGTCCATGCGAGCCGCGTGCGGTCGTAGTTCGCGATCGCGTAGCGCCTCGCCGCCGCCATGAACCCTCCTGGGTCGGCCTGTGTCGGGCAGGTGTCGGAGCAGAGGCCGCAGTGGTAGCAGGTCCACAGTTCCTTGCTCGAGAGCAGGGCATCCTTCATGCCGACCTGCGCGTAGCGGATCATCCGCCGCGGGAACGTTCCGTCGTTGCTGGAGAGCGGGCAGATCGCCGTGCAGTTCCCGCAGCTGAAACAGGCCGACACGTCGGCTGCCCCGAGCCGCTTGATCTCGCCCAGGAGGCCGGGGTCCACGACCGCGCTCATGCGGGTACCCCTCCCCCCACCGCCGCGTAGCTGAAGTAGCCTTCGTCGGTGGGATCCTTCGATTCCGTCAGCATGCC
>JAJYTV010000047.1 GCA_021792885.1 Bacillota bacterium | reverse complement strand
CGCAGGGTATCTCCCTCGATGGCAGCATCGACGTCCTCGGCGTGCCGATCCCCTACCGCCTCGCCGGCGTGCTGACGATCGCCCCCGGCGGCACGAGCATCGTGTTCCACGCGCGCTCGCTGAACGAGAGCTCCCTCGCCCTGCCTGCCGTGCCGATCCTGAAGGCGCAGCAGATCCCGAAGGTGGACGGCATCGCCTGGCGCTTCGAGGCGGTCACCCTGCGTGCGGGGAGCGTCTACGTCGCGCTGCGCAGCGCGACGTAGCGCAAAGCGTCCACGAGGACGCGGGGAGCCGGCGCCACGACGCACAGGCTCCCCGCGTCCTTTCTACGCCCTCTCGCCGAGCAGCGCCTCCACGGCGCCGATCAGATAGAGCGAGCCGAAGACGAGCAGCGGCACCCCCCGCGCGGCCGCGTCCGCCTCTCCCGCTGCAAGGCCCGCCGCGATCGCGCGGTGCGCCGTGCCCTGCAGGATGCACGCGGCCTCCTCCGCCGCGAGCGCCCTGGGGCTAGGCGGCGCGACCACGTGCAGCGCCGCGATCTCGGCGCGCAGATCGCCGACGACGACCTCGGGATCGCGGTCCGAAAGGCAGCCGAACAGCGCGACCGGACGCACGCCGGGGAACGCCTCACGCCACGTCTCGCGCAGCGCCGCCACGCCCTGCGGGTTGTGCGCCCCGTCGAGCACGAGCGTCGGGGACCCCTCGCGCACCTCGAAGCGGCCGGGCCAGCGCACGGTGGAGAGCGCCTGCGCGGCGCCCGCCGCCTCCCGCGCCCCGAGCGTGCGGCGCAGCGACGCGAGCGCGAGCGCCGCGTTCTTCGCCTGGTGGCGCCCGACGAGCGCGGTATGCACCGAAACTTCCCCCAAGGGATCGCGGTAGAGAAAGCGCGTGCCGTCGCGGGCAACGGCGACCCCATCCACGGCGATCTCCTGCCCGAGCCGCCAGAGCGGCGCCGCCTGGCGCGCGGCCTCTTCCTCCACGACGGCCATCGCCTCCGCCGGCAGGTCTCCCACGACCGCCGGACGGCCGGGCTTCAAGATGCCGGCCTTCTCGCCGGCGATCGCGGCGAGCGTGCCGCCGAGGCGGTCCATGTGGTCGAGCCCGATCGAGGTGATCAGCGAGACCTCGGGCGTCACGGCGTTCGTCGAGTCGTAGCGCCCGCCGAGGCCCGTCTCCCACGCGACGTCCGTCACGCCCTCGCGCAGGAAGTGGACGAGCGCGACGCCCGTCCAGAGTTCGAACTCCGTCGGCGGGTCCGCCATGCCCTGCGCCGCTTTCCGCACAGCCTGCGCCGCGGCGGCGAGCGCCTCCCCGCCGATGTCCTCCCCGCCGACCGCTACGCGCTCGTGCGGGCGCACGAGGTGCGGGGAGATGAAGCGGCCGGTGCGCCGGCCGAGCCGGCGAAGCATGCCGTCGAGGCTCGCCGTCGCCGACCCCTTGCCGTTCGTGCCGGCGACGTGGTAGAAGCGCATCTCCCGCTCCGGGCTGCCGAGCGCGGCGAGCAGCGCACGCGCCCGGGAAAGCCCGAGCTCGCCGAAGCGGCCTGCGGCCGCCAGGTAGGAAAGCGCCTCCTGCTCTGTCACAGCGCCGCGAGCGCCGCCTCGCGCTGGCGGGCGCGGGCGAGCCGGTCGCGCAGCGCCGCAAGGCGCTCCTCCTCCTGCGCGACGATCTCCCGCGGCGCGCGCTCGCGGAAGCCCGGACGCGCGAGCTTCGCCTCCTGGCGCCCCTGCTCCGCGAGGAGCTCCTCGATCTCCTTCGTGACGCGCTGGCGCTCCGCCCCGAGGTCGATCAGGCCGGCCGCCGGCAGGTAGATCTCCAGGCCGGGCAAGCGGGCCGAGAGGGCACCCCGTGGCGGCGCCTCTCCTGACCCGGCGAGGCGCATCTGCGCCTGCGCGAGGCGGTCGAAGAGCTCTGCGTGCGCCGCAAGCCACTCTCCCTCCGCGGCGTCCTCCACATGCAGCTCGATCGGCGCCTTCTGGCCCTGGCGGATGCCGAGCTCCGCGCGCAGGTTGCGGGCGAGCCGCACCGCCTCCGTGAAGCGGTCGACGCGCGAGAGCGCCTGCGCGTCCTGCGGCGCGTCCTCCTCCACCCAGCGGTCGGTCGTGAGCATGCCGGAGGTCCCGGGGATCTCCTGCCAGATCGCCTCGGTGACGAAGGGCAGGAAGGGGTGCACCATGCGCAGCGCGTCGCGGAGCACGTCGATCAGCACCCGGCCGACGCCGGGGCGCTGCGCGGGATCCCCCAGGCGCGGCTTCGCGAGCTCGAGGTACCAGTCGCAGTAGGTGCCCCAGACGAAGTCGTAGGCGATGCGGCCCGCTTCGCCGAGCTCGAAGCGCTCGAGCGCCCCGCGCATCTCGCGGGCGGCGGCGTCGCGGCGCTGGAGGAGCCAGCGGTCGACGTCGTCGTCCGAGGGAGCCGCCGCGGGATCCGGCTCCTGCGCCAGCACGAAGCGCGCGGCGTTCCACAGCTTGTTCGCGAAGTTGCGCCCCTCGAGCACGCGCTCCGGGCTCATGCGGATGTCCTGTCCGGGCGTCGTACCGGTGAGGAGCGCGAAGCGCAGGGCATCCGCGCCGTGCTCGCGGATCACCTCGACAGGGTCGACGCCGTTGCCGAGCGACTTCGACATCTTGCGCCCGCGGCTGTCGCGCACGAGCCCGTGCAGCACGACGTTGCGGAAGGGTACCTCGCCGGTGAGGTGCATGCCCATCATCACCATGCGCGCCACCCAGAAGAACAGGATGTCGTAGCCGGTGACGAGGGCCGTCGTCGGGTAGTAGCGCCGCAGGTCCTCGGTGTCGTCCGGCCAGCCGAGCGTGGAGAAAGGCCAGAGCGCCGAGGAGAACCAGGTGTCGAGGACGTCCTCGTCCTGGCGCAGCGCGCCCCCGCAGTGCGGGCAGGCGGACGGCTCCTCGACCGCCACCACCGTCTCCTTGCAGCCCTCGCAGTGCCAGGCGGGGATCCGGTGGCCCCACCAGAGCTGGCGGCTGACGCACCAGTCGCGGATGTTGTCGAGCCAGTCGGTGTAGACCTTCTGCAGTCGCTCCGGCCAGATCTGGATCCGCCCGTCGCGCGCCGCCTGCGCGGCGGGTTCCGCGAGCGGCTTCATGCGCACGAACCACTGGCGCGAGACGAGCGACTCCACCGTCGTGCCGCAGCGCTCGCAACTTCCGACGTTGTGGCGGATCGGTTCCGTGCGCACGAGGACGCCTTCCGCCTCGAGCGCCTCCGTGACCGCCTTGCGGGCCTCCTCGCGCGTCATGGCCGCGAAGCGCTCGCCCGCTGTCTCGAGCATCCGCCCGTCCTCCCCGATCACCGCGGTGGAAGCGAGCGCGTGGCGCTGACCGATCTCGAAGTCGGTCGGGTCGTGCGCCGGCGTCACCTTCACGGCGCCCGTGCCGAACTCTGGGTCCGCCGCCGCGTCCGCCACGACCGGGATCTCTCGCCCCGTCAGCGGGTGGCGCAGCATGCGCCCCACGAGGTCCTTGTAGCGGGCATCCTCGGGATGCACCGCCACCGCCGTGTCTCCGAGCACGGTCTCGGGCCGCGTCGTCGCGACCGTCAGGCCCCCCTCTCCCTGCGCGAGCGGGTAGCGCAGGTGGTAGAGCGCGCCCTCGCGCTCCTCGTACTCCACCTCGATGTCGGAGAGCGCCGTACGGCAGCTAGGGCACCAGTGGATCAGGTAGTTGCCGCGGTAGACGAGCCCCTCCTCGTAGAGCCGCACGAAGGCCGCGCGCACCGCCCGCGAAAGCCCCTCGTCCAGCGTGAAGCGCGCGCGCTGCCAGTCCGGCCCGGCTCCCAGCGCCCGCAGCTGGGAGAGGATCGTGTGCTGGGACTGCTCCTTCCACGCCCAGACGCGCCCCAGGAACTCCTCCCGCCCGAGTTCCCGCCGGCTGAGGCCCTCCTTGGCGATCTGCTCCTCCACCCGCACCTGCGTCGCGATGCCGGCGTGGTCGGTGCCCGGCACCCACAGCACGTCGCGGCCGGTGAGGCGCCAGAAGCGGATCAGGGCGTCCTGCATGCTGTTGTCGAGCGCGTGACCGATGTGCAGGACGCCCGTCACGTTGGGCGGCGGCATGACGATCGTCCGCGCGTCGCCCCGGCCGCTCGGCCGAAAGGCGCCCCCCTCCTCCCAGAGGCGGTAGGTCGCTTCCTCCCGGGACTTGTCGTAGCGTGCGTCGAGCATCTCTGGCCCTCCTTACGGTGTGAGCAAAAAAAGACACCGCCCGACCAAGGGCGGCTGCGCCGCGGTACCACCTTGCTTCCCGCCGCTTGGGCGGGCGCTCGCGGGGCGTCACGTGCCCCGATCCCGGCCGCGCCTAGACATCGCCTCAGCGCGGCGGCTCCGGGGCGACCGGTCCAGCACCCTCCTGGCCGGGGATCTTGCAGCGCGAGGATCCCCTCTCTCGGACCGAAGGTGCGGACGCTCCCCATCACAGCCGAATCGTTGTCAGCTGATTATCCCGCCTGCGGAAGACGGCTGTCAAGGCGGTGGCGTCAGGCCCGCGTCCCCGTCGACCGGCGGCAGTGCGAGGATGCGCTCATCGTCGGCGCGGTTGTGTCGAGCCGCCGCCAACGCGCGGGCGGCGTCGTCCGGCGGCACGATCGGGTCGAGCAGCGCGACCTCCCCGCCGGAGCAGACGCGTCGAGGTCAAGCCCTGGGTCCACCAGGGGCCGGGAACGCGAAAGATCCAACGTCCCTCCGTGACGTCCCTGGTTTCAGTCTCGCGGATCGCCATCTCCTCGCGTCCTTCTTTGCGGCGAGCGCCGCCAGTGCTGGCAATTTCCGGTCGGGGCTGCACCCGCAGCCTGCATCGCAAGTGCAAGCGCCGCCGAGGGCGGCTTGTCCCTTCCTCGTCCACCGGCCCGCGGCCGCGCGTCCGCCCGCTCCCGGGACCGCATGTTCGCGCCTGCACAGCCATACCCCTCCACGGGGGGTATCCGTCCGCTTGGGCACGCTCGTGCAAGGCACCCTTACTCTGTTCGGCGCAGGGCTCGTCAACCGCATACTCGGCTTCTTCTACCGGATCGTGCTCGCGCAGCGGCTCGGCAGCCAGGGCATGGGCCTGCTGGGCTACGCCTTTCCCGTGCTCCACGTCGCGATCACGGCCTCGACGGCCGGCCTGCCCGTCGCGGTGTCGAAGATCGTCGCGGAGCGCGCCGCGATCGACCCGCGCGGCGTGCGCGCGGTCCTGCGCACCGCGCTGCGCTTCGTCATCCTGACGAGCCTCGGGATCACGCTGCTCCTCGTCGTCAGCCTGCGGACCGTCAGCCGTTACCTGCTCGCCGACCCGCGCGCCATGTACCCCCTGATCGCGCTCGTGCCGATGCTGATGATCGTCGCGGTCTCCTCCGTGCTGCGCGGCTACTTCCAAGGCCTTCAGCGCATGGCGCCGTCGGCGGTCGGCGCGGTGATCGAGCAGATCGTGCGCATCGGAGCGGCGCTGTGGCTGATCGACAAGTTCCTCCCCCGCGGCATCGAGTGGGGCGCCGCGGCGGCCGCGGCCGGCATGGTGATCGGCGAGGCGTGCGGCCTGCTCGTGCTCGGCGTGACCTTCTTCCTGCGCCCGGGGCCGCGTCCCGCCCCCGCCTCCTTCGCCCCCGCCGCGACGCGCGGCGTGCTCTGGGAACTGCTCTCGATGGCCCTGCCGATCAGCTTCACGCGCATCATCGGCAGCATCACCGAATTCCTGGACGCGGCGATCATCCCCCGCCGCCTCGAAGCGGGCGGCCTCAGCCGCGACGCCGCCGCCGCCTTCTTCGGCAACCTCACCGGCATGGCGCTGCCCCTGCTCTTCTTCCCCACCGTGATCACCTTCGCCCTGACCCAGGCGCTGGTGCCCGCCGTGTCCGACGCCTACGCCCGCAAGAACCTCGAGCTCGTGCGCATGCGCACCGGGCAGGCGATCTACCTGGCGCTCGTCGTCAGCCTGCCTGCGAGCGTCGTCTTCCTGCTCTACGGCCACATCCTCGGTGTCCTCTTCTACGGCGAGCGGCAGGTCGGCGACCTGATGGTGCCGCTCGCGCTCGCTGCGCCGTTCGTGTACCTCGAGGCGAGCGTCTCCGCCGTATTGCGCGGCCTCGGGCTCGCCTCTCTCTCGATGTGGAACGGACTCGTCGGGTCGGGGGTGCGCCTACTGATCGTCTACACGCTTTCGGCCATGCCGGACATCGGCATCCGCGCCGTGATCCTCGGCATCTCCGTCGACTTCGCGCTCTCCTTCGTGCTCAACTTCCGCTCCCTCGCCCAGGCGACCGGCTACACGGCGAACCTGCGGAGGCTGCTCGGTCCGCCTGCCCTCGCGGCCGTCGGGCTCGCGCTCGTCCTATGGATCCTGCGCAGCGGCACGATCTCGCTCGGCGCCTCGCTCTGGCTCTCCACGCTGCTCGCGGTCGGCGGCGGCGCCCTCCTCTACCTCGCCCTCCTGCTCGCGTTCGGCGGCGGTTGGCGGCAGTTCACCCACCCATGAGGCGCCTTCTCTTTGTGGCGCTCGGCGCACTCCTCGTGCTCGCGGGCTGCGGCACACCCCCGCCGCCGCGCCCCACCCTGCAGTTCGGGCTCGTGGGCGAGCCGTTCGGTGCGGCGCCCGCCATCGCCGCGGAGGACCGCCTGCCCTTGCCGCTGCACCTCGCGCGCGGGCAGGCCGCTCTCGCGGCGCCCTTCCTGATCGCGCCGAGCACGCTCCTGCCGCAGCTCGCAACCCAAGGCTTCGTCGCGCTCGGGGCCGCCTGCAGCAGCCCCCCCGACGTCCTCCTCTGGCACGGGGAAGGGCTCTTCTCCTGGCGGGACCTGCGCGGGCAGCCGCTCTACGTCGCGCCGGGCGCGGACGCCCAGGCGCTCGGAGCAGCGATCGCGCGCTACGCGGGCGTGCTCTCGCCCCTGCCCGAACCGATCTCCCAGACGGGCGGGGTCGCCGCGTTCGAACGCAATCCCGCGGGTTTCCTGCTCGCCCCGGAGCCCTTGGCGACCGCGCTCTTCGCAAAGGGAAAGGCCGCGCTCGCCCAGGCGCTGCCGGACGAACTCGGCCCCTATCCGACCTGTCTTCTCTATACAAGGCGGGAGACGCTGGCGCGCGAGCCGCTTCTCAGCCTGCAAATCGTGCGGGCGCTCAACCTCGGCCTCTGGCGCCTCTCCTCGGAGGATCCCGGTCAGCTCGCGCTGGCCCTGCGGCCGCTCGATCCTGCCGTGTCACCGACGTCTCTCTTGCGCGCTCTGCTCACGGCGCGCGCGGAGCGCGTCTTCCCCGATTCCCTCTACCTCTCCCCTGCGGCGCTGCAGCGCCTAGAGCAGGAGTTCCCCGGCGGCCGCCTCCCGCAGGGCGCTGTCGACACCGAGCTGGCCCTGCGGGCTCTGCGCGACCCGTTCGCGCACTAGGTCGCGGTGCATCAGGAGCACCGGCTCGGGGAAGCGCTCGCCGCGCAGCCGACCGTCGCGCTTGAAGCCCACGGCCAGGTAGCAGCGGACAGCGCGCACGTTCCCCTCCCGCACGCGCAGGTAGACGCTCGAGAGCTGCAGGTGCTCGGACGCGTAGCGCACGAGGAGCGCAAGCGCCCTGCGGCCGTAGCCGCGTCCGAGGTGCGCAGGGGCGGCGAGCCCGATCCGCACCTCCGCGGTGCGGTCGCCACGCCGGATGTCGAAGATGTCCGCCTCGCCGACGACGTCGTCGCCGACGCAGACCCAGAACGCCTGGCGTCGACGCCTGTCCCAGAGCTGGCTCCACGAACTCCCCTCGCGCTCTTTGCCGAATCGCTCGGCCTCCTCGTCGCCGGTCCAATCGAGCTCGAAGGCATCGCGCGGACCGCGCGGCCGAAGGGAGAGTTCCGCATCGCTCAGCACCATAGGGAGAAGCCACCTCACGCATTGCTTGGATGGCCAAGGCTTCGCCGCCACAGGATACGCTCCCTTTATGTAATTCCGACCAGCTCTTCAGACGTTCCTCATCTTGGCTCCGCCTGCCGCATGCGCCCGAGGAACTCCTCGACGGCGCGCTTGCCGTCGCCGGTGCGCGCGGACCAGAAGACGGCCGGCGTCCGGCCGCCGAGCGCGGCCACGATCTCCTGCTCGCGGCTCTTCCAGCGGCCGCGGCCGACCTGGTCCGCCTTGCCGAGCAGCAGAAGGAGCGGCTGGCCACGCGCCACGAGTTCCTGGTGCCAGGCGATGTCGAGCGCGCTCGGGGCGTGGCGGATGTCGACGAGCTGGATCGCGCCGCGCAGGGCCTCGCGGCGTTCGATGTAGCGGCGAAGCAGCGCGTGGATGCGTTGCTCCTGCTCTTTCGAGACCTTCGCGTAGCCGTAGCCCGGCAGGTCGACGAGCAGGAGGTCGCCGCAGTCGAAGAAGTTCAGGGTGCGCGTGCGGCCCGGGTCGCGCGACACGCGCGCGACCCGGGCCGAGGCGAGGGTGTTGATCAGGGTGCTCTTGCCCGCGTTCGAGCGTCCGAAGATCGCGACCTCCGGAAGTCCGGTCACCGGCCAGCTCTCGAGCGCCATGGCGGACTGCAGGAAGCGGATCTGCATCAGTGGGCCGGCGCGGGCCGAAGCGCCGTCTCGAGCACCTGGTCCATGTTTTCCACCAGCACGAAGTCGATGCTGCGGCGCACCTTCTGCGGCAGCTCCTCGAGGTCCGGCGCGTTGTCCTGCGGCACGATCAGCGTGCGCACGCCGAGGCGGTGCGCCGCGAGCGTCTTCTCCTTCAGGCCGCCGATCGGCAGCACGCGCCCGCGCAGCGTGATCTCGCCCGTCATCGCGAGGTCCGCGCGCACGGCGCGGCCCGAGAGCGCGGAGGCGAGCGCGGTCGCCATGGTGATGCCCGCGGACGGGCCCTCCTTCGGCGTCGCGCCTTCCGGCACGTGGATGTGCACGTCGACGTGGTCCGGGAACTCCTCGCCGATGCCGAGCTCTCCCCGGCGCGAGCGCACGTAGGTATAGCCGGCCTGCGCCGACTCGCGCATCACCTCGCCGAGCTTGCCGGTGAGCACGAGATTGCCCTTGCCCGGCACGACGGTGACCTCGATCGGCATCGCGTCGCCGCCGACTTCGGTCCAGTAGAGCGCGGTCGCGACCCCCACCTCGTCGTCGTGGCGCAGCGTATGGCCGTGGAAGGGGCGCTTGCCGAGCTCCCGCTCGAGCGTCTTCGGCGTCACGTGCAACGGGCCCTTGCCCGCGATCTTGCGCCGGGCCGCCTTGCGGCAGAGCGCCGCGATCTGCCGCTCCAGGCTGCGCACGCCCGCCTCGCGGGTGTAGCCCTGGATCAGGCTCTCGAGAACGCCCCGCCCGAGCCCGAGGTCGTCCGGCGTCAGGCCGTGCTCCGCGATCTGGCGCGCAAGCAGGTGGCGCACCGCGATCTGCACCTTCTCCTCCTCGGTGTAGCCCGGGATCGTGATCGTCTCCATGCGGTCGAGCAGCGGCTGGGGGATCTGCTGGGCCATGTTCGCCGTCGTGATGAAGAGAACGTGCGAGAGGTCGAACGGAAGCTCGATGTAGTGGTCGGAGAAGCTCGCGTTCTGCGCCGGGTCGAGCACTTCGAGGAGCGCCGCGGCGGGGTCGCCGCGGAAGTCCTGGGCCATCTTGTCGACCTCGTCGAGCAGGAACACGGGGTTCCTGCTCCCCGCCTGGCGCATGCCCTGGACGATCCTGCCGGGCAGTGCGCCGACGTAGGTGCGCCGGTGGCCGCGGATCTCCGCCTCGTCGCGCACACCGCCCAGGCTGATGCGCACGAAGTTGCGTCCGAGCGCGCGCGCGATCGAGCGCCCGAGGCTCGTCTTGCCGACGCCGGGCGGCCCGACGAGGCAGAGGATCGGCCCCTTGATCTCCGGCTGCAGCGCCCGCACGGCGAGGTAGTCGAGAATGCGCTCCTTGACCTTCTTGAGGCCGTAGTGGTCCTCGTCGAGGATGCGCTGCGCGTCCTTGAGTTCCAGCGACTCCTCCGTCTCGACCTCCCACGGCAGGCTCGTCAGCCACTCGAGGTAGGTGCGGACAACGACGGCCTCGGCGGACATC
>JAJYTV010000046.1 GCA_021792885.1 Bacillota bacterium | reverse complement strand
CTCCTCCGCCGCCGGCTGCGCCCGCACGGCGGCCTTGCCCTGGGCAGCGGAGAGCGCGTCCTGGAACGTGCCGGTCGGGGCGTGCGCGCCGCCCGCCTGCGCGGGCGAGCTGCCCGTCTGGACCTGCGCACCGCCCACTGGCAGAGCTGCGATCACCGTCCCCCACCCCCTTCCCGGCGAAGGTCGTCGAGCATCTTCTGCTCGCTCTTCCGCTCGCTCGCGGCACGGCGCTCGGTGAGCCGCTCGCCGAGCGTGCCCATCTGCTCCTCGCGCACCAGGGCCGCCCGCACCTCGACGCGGCGCAGGGCCTCCTGGCGCCCGAGACGGCGCACCTGCAGGTCGGCGATGCGCTCGAGCTCGAGGCGAGATTCGACGAGCGTGCGCTGCGCGAGCCACTCCTGCGCCGCCTGCGGCTGCGTGCCCGCGGCCAAGGCCACGTTCTCCGCCATCTCGCGCGCCGCCCGCATCGCCTCGGCGGCCAGCTGCGCGTCCGAGTGCGCCGTAGATGCTTCCTGCAGACGGCTGACCGCGAGGCTGCGCTCGTACTTGCGCACCCGGTGCAGGCGCGCGATGCGGGAGGGCGCGCTCAACCCGCCACCTCCCGAAGGGCCGAAAGCGCTTCCTCGAAGCGGACGATCTCGCCCTCGCCCTGGCGCAGGAACCCGAGGATGCGCGGGTGCATCGCGACGGCCGCGTCCACGTCGGCGCTCGAGCCTGCCTGGTAGGCCCCGATGCGCAGGAGGTCCTTCGCGTCCTCGTAGGTCGACCAGTGGCCCCGCAGGGCCTGCGCCCAGGCGGTCTGCTCCGGACTCACGATCTGGCGCATCACGCGCGAGAGGCTGCGGCCGACGTCGAGCGCCGGGAAGATGCCGGCGTCCGCCAGCTCGCGCGACAGGACGAGGTGCCCGTCCAGCACGCTGCGCGCGGAGTCGGCGATCGGCTCCTGCAGGTCGTCGCCCTCGACGAGCACCGTGTAGAAGCCGGTGATCGAGCCGCGCGGCGCCGTGCCTGCCCTCTCCAGCAGGCGCGGCAGGATCGCGAAGGAGGAGGGCGGGTAGCCGCGGGTCGCGGGGGGCTCCCCCGCCGCGAGGCCGACCTCGCGCTGCGCGGTCGCGACGCGGGTCAGGGAGTCGAAGAGGAGCAGCACGCGGCTCCCCTGGTCGCGGAAGTACTCCGCGATCGCGACGGCGGTGAAGGCCGCCTGCACCCGCACGAGCGCCGGTTCGTCGGCCGTCGCCACGACCACGACCGAGCGGGCCATGCCTTCGGGGCCGAGGTCGCGCTGCACGAACTCCTGCACCTCGCGACTGCGCTCCCCGACGAGCGCGATCACCGCGACGTCCGCCGCCGAGCCTCTGGCCATCATGCCGAGCAGCACGCTCTTGCCGACGCCCGGGCCGGAGAAGATGCCGATGCGCTGGCCCTCGCCGAGCGTCGCGAGCGCATCGATCGCCCGCACGCCCGTCGGCAGCACCGACGAGATCATCGGGCGCTCGAGCGGGTTCGGGGCAGGGCGGTCCGTCGGGATGCGCCCCCAGGCGGCGAGCGCGCCCTTGCCGTCGAGCGGTTGGCCGAGCGCGTCGACGACGCGGGACACGAGCCCCGGGCCGACCGGGATGCTGAGCGGCCTGCGGGCGGGCCGCACCGCCGCGCCGGGCATGATCGCCTGCGCCTTGCCGAGCGGCATCAGGATCACGCGCCCCTCGCGGAAGCCCACCACCTCGGCCGGCAGGGGCTCCCGCCCGTCCTGCTCGATGTGGCAGAGCTCGCCGAGGCCGACGCGCGGCCCCTGCGACTGGATCGCGAGGCCGACCGCCTCGACGACCCGGCCGTACTCCTGCTTGCCCGGCGTCTCGCGCAGCGCGGCGCGGTACCGGTCGAGGTCATACGCCACGCTGTGCCACCTCCTCGAACGCCTCGGAGATTGCGAGAAGCCCCTCGCGCCAGTTGCGCTCGACCGTCCCGAGCGGCCCCGTGACCCGCAAGCCGCCCGGAGGCAGGCTCCGGTCCTCGGCAATGTGCAGTTCCGCGCCCGTGCCGAGCGCCGAGCGGAAGGTCGGCACCGCCTCGAGCACCCGCGGGTAGTCCGCGGCCGAGACCTCGATCGACACGGGGCCGGCCGGGGCGGCCTCCTGGAGGATCTCGAGCACGGCGCGCTCGACGATCTCGGGGTTCAGGCGCAGCTGCACGCCCAGAAGGTGTGCCGCGATCTCGCAGGCGAGCTGCCCGACCTCGGCCTCCGCGCGCCGCACGACTTCCTGCGCCTCGCGCGTCGCCTCCCGCAGGATGCGCTCCGAATCGAGCCTGGCCTGCTCTATGCCCTCGGCGTACCCCTCGGCACGGCCCTCCTGGTGGCCCTTGCGCCGGGCGTCGCGCGCCGTCGCGTCGCGGATCTCCTTCGCGTCGCGCTGCGCCGCGAGCAGGGTCGCGCGGGCGACCTGGCGAGCGACGCGCAGGACGTGGTCGGAGGAGGAGGGGACTGCGTTTGGCTGCGGCGCCGCACCGAGGTGCGGGTGGTGGGGCGCGCCCTCCGGCTGCAACTGCGCTGCCTTGATCACGCGCCCGCCCGGGCGCTTAGGCGATGATTTCATCCTGGCCTCCACGGGACATGATGATCTCGCCCTCTTCCTCGAGGCGGCGGGCGACGGAGACGATGCGCTGCTGGGCGGCCTCGACGTCGCGCAGGCGCACGGCTCCGAGGAACTTCAGGTCCTCGCGCACCACATCGGCCATGCGGGAGGACATGTTGCGGTAGAAGGTCTGGGAGATGGAGTCCGAAGCACCCTTGAGGGCGAGCACGAGGTCCTCCTGGCTGACTTCCCGGATGATGCGCTGGATGAAGCGGTCGTCGATCTCCGTGAAGTCCTCGAAGAGGAACATGCGGCGCCGGATCTCGTCCGCGAGCTCCGGGTTCTTGTCCTCGAGGCTCTGCAGGATGGTGCGCTCGGTGGAGCGGTCGACCTGGCTCAGGACCTGGACCATGACGTCGACGCCGCCCGGCTGCGAGAGGTCACCGCCGAACAGGGAGACCATCTTGCTCTCGAGCATCGCCTCGACCTCCGCCACGATCGCCGGGTTCGTGCGCTCCATCGTCGCGATCCGGCGGGCGACATCGGCCTGCAGGTCCGGCGCCAGGCTCTTCAGCACGGCCGCCGCGGCATCGGCCCGGATGTACGCCAGCACGAGCGCGATCGTCTGGGGATGCTCCCCCTGGAGGAAGGTCAGGAGCTGCATGGGATCCGCGTTGCGCAGGGTTTCGAAGGGGCGCGGTGCGAGGGAGGTCGTGAGGCGCTCGAGGATGTCCTTGGCCCTCGTCGAGCCGAGCGCCTTCTCCAGGATGGTGCGGGCGTAGGAGATGCCGCCTTCGTCGATGTAGGCGTTCGCTTCGCGCATGTCGCGGAACTCCTCGAGCACGGCGAGCCGCTCTTCGCTGCGCGTGGTTTCCGCCCGCGCCAGCTCGACGGTCACCTGCTCGATCTCCTGTTCACCGAGGTGCTTGTACACCTGGGCGGCGGCCTCCGGCCCGAGCCCGGAGATGAGAATCGCCGCCTTGCGCCTACCTGTGAGCTCCATCATCCGATGTCCCCCACTAATGCCCCCGCCCCGGGGAGGTTATCAGCCGATGTTGGTCTGCATGAGGCTCTGGTACGCCGTGAGGGCGCGCGTCGTGACGGCGCCCGCCGCCTCCACCATGAGCTCCGCCTTCGACGTGGCGAGCATCACCTGCTCGAGCGTGACCGGCCCGCCGATCGCGTACTGCGCGAGCAGCTGGTTGGCCTGCGTCTGGGCGCCGGTGACCTGCGAGACCGCCTGGTTCAGGATCTGCGAGAAGGTCGCGCCGGCGTTCTTGCCCGCGGCGCCCGCCGTCTGCGCGGCTCCCGCTGCGGCATGCGCGACCCCCTGGACGGCTCCGATGCTCATGCGATCACACTCCCGGCCCGCCGAGGTTTTGCAGGATCGTGTGCATGCCCTTCTGCGAGAGGTCGATGCCGTTCATGACGCCCTGCTGCACGAGGGCGACCTGGTTCAGGAGAGAGAGCTGCTGCTCGAGGGAGACGCCGTTGCCGCTCTGGTTCATGGCGCCCGGGAGCGTCACGACCTGCGGGTCCACGGAGCCCGTCTGCAGCGCCTGCTGCAGCGTCGCCGCGAACGTGACGCCCTGCGCCTGGTAGCCCGGCGTGCCGAGGTTCGCGATGTTCTGCGCGGCGATCTGCCCGCGCATCGCGAGTCCCTCGAGCGCGCCCTGGAGCATGTCCTGCACGGGGCCGAACAAGCCCGCCATCACTGGATGTTGATCAGGGCCTGGAGCATGGTGTCGGCGGTCGTGATGACCTTCGCGTCGACCTGGTAGGAGCGCTCCGCCACGATCATGTTGGTGAGCTCCTGCGAGATGTTGACGTTGCTCTGCTCGAGTGCCCCGACCGCGAGGGAGCCCGCGCCGTTGGTGCCGGCGCCGGTGAAGGAGGAGATGCCGCTGTTCGGTCCGGTCGTGTAGGCGTTGCCGGCGACCGGCACGAGGCCGTTCTGGTTCGGGAAGGTCGCGATCGCGATCTGGCCGAGCACGACCTGCTGCGAGGTGCCGGTGGAGCTCTGGTAGGTCCCGGTGATGGTGCCGTCCGTGCCGATCGCCACGGCGGCGAGGTTGTACTGGGTCGTGCCGGTGCCGGTGGTGGTGATCGTCTGCGGGATCACGATCGGCCCGGGCAGGTTCGTCGTGGAACTGGAGGCGACAGGGAAGGTCGGCGCGGTATACGTCCCCACCGAGTCGGAGGGCGGGGTCGTGCCGTTCGAGGTGATGGTCGGCTGCCAGCCCTCGACGAGCGAGCCGGTCGAGGCCTGGACGAGGTTGCCGTTCGAGTCGATCTCGAGGCCGCCGTCGCGCGAGTAGACGGTCCCCTGGGCGCCCGAGAGCGTCAGGAAGCCGTTGCCCTGGATCGCGATGTCGAGGGGGTTTCCGGTCTGCTGCAAGCTTCCCTGGGACATGTTCTGGGAGATCGACCCGATCCCGACCCCGAGGCCGATGGCCATCGGGTTCGTGCCGCCGAGGGTGGGCTTGCCGGCCGTCGTCACGGGCGCCGAGCCGGACGAGAGCACCTGGGACAGGAGCGTCGAGAAGTTGACTGAGCTCGACTTGAAGCCCGTCGTGTTCACGTTGGCGATGTTGTTGCCGATGACGTTCATCGCGGTCTGTTCGCCGTCAAGGCCGGCTACCGCGCTGGAAAGCGCCTGCATCATCCGCGATCAATCCCTTCTAGGTTCGGATCTGGGCGTTTAGCCCGGCTGCCCGTCCAGGGCCGATGCGTAGGATTGCAACACCCCCCTCACGTAGGCTTCGGTCTCGGGGTATGGCGGGATGCCGCCGTACTGCTCGACGGCGCCCGGCCCCGCGTTGTACGCGGCGAGCGCGAGCGAGAGGTTGCCGCCGAAGTGGGTCAGCATCTCCTTGAGGTAGGTGGCGCCGCCGAGCGCGTTCTGCGTCGCGTTGAAGGGGTTTTGCACCCCGAGCGCCTGCGCCGTGCCCGGCATCAGCTGCATGAGTCCCTCGGCCCCTACCGGTGAGACGGCACTGGGGTCGAGCCCGCTCTCCTGCTTCGCGACCGCCGTCAAGAGGCGCGGGTCGAGCCCTGTCGCGGACGCCGCGGCGGCGATCGCCTGGGCGAAGTTCTGCGACCCCCCGCCTGCGGCGGGGGAGGGCGCCCGGGCGGCGGCGGCGCCCACGCTCTGGGCGAGCCCCTGCGCCGTCGACTGGACCGGACCTTGCGGGAAGAGCGATGGGTAGGACATCTCAGCTCGCCACCTGGATGAACTGGTCGAGGGTCGTCGTGTCCTGGTTCAGGAACGTCTGGCCGGCTTCGAAGTGGCGCAGCACCTGGATCATCGCCCCGAGCACCTCGGGCGCCGAGACGTTCGACCCCTCGAGGTAGCCCGGCGCGAGCTGCGGGTTCGCGAGGCGCGGCACCGCGCCGGTCGCCTGGAAGAAGCCGCCGCCCACGTCCGCGATCTGCCCGGATGTCGGGCTGAAGACCGCGATCTGCCCCGCCGTCTTGCCCTGGTAGGTGATGGTCCCGTTGGGGTTGATCTGGGCACCCGCCCCGGCCTGGATCGGGGTGCCTGCGGTCGATAGGACGTGGTAGCCCTGGGGCGTGACGAGCATCCCCTGCGCATCGAGCGAGAAGTTCCCCGCCCGCGTGTAGAGGACGCCCTTCGGCGCCTGCACCGCGAAGAAGCCCTGGCCCTGGATCGCGACGTCGAGCGGCTGGCCCGTCTGCTGCAGCGGGCCTTCCACGAGGCTCGGCACCGTCGCGACGAGGCCCGTGCCCATGGAGACCACCTGAAGCGCCGCGGGCTGGGCGCCGCTGCGCGAGAGCAGAACCTGGGGGAAGGAGCCGAGCACGGCCGACTCGCTGCGGTAGCCTGTCGTGTCGATCTGCGCCAGGTTGTTCGCGAGGATCTGCTGCCACTGCTCGTCCGCGATCATCCCGGACGCCGCGGTGTTGACCCCTTGCATCATCCCGTTATCCGCCTCCTTTCTGGCCCTGTCCCGTCACCTGCTGCAAGAGCTTCGCGAGCCCTGCCGGGGATGCCCTGAGGATCACGAGGTCGACGCGCCGGTTGAGACTCCTCCCCTGCGGCGTCGCGTTCGACGCGATCGGCCGGTACTGGGAGTAGGCCTGGGCCGAGAAGCGCAGCGGGTCAAGGCCCCGGGCCAGGAAGTACTCGATCACGCGGGTCGCCCGGATCGCCGAGAGGTCCCAGTTCGAGTGGTACTTCGCCGTGTCGATCGGCGTGGAGTCGGTGTAGCCCTCGACGATCACGTCGTTCGGGATGGCCTGCAGGATGGTGGCGAGGTGGTCGAGGATCGGGTAGGACTGCGGGGTGACCGTCGCGTGGCCGGAGTCGAAGAGGATGCCGTTGCGGAAGGAGACCCGGACCCCCACGGTCGCCACCGTGACCGAGACGTCCGCCGAGATGCCCTGCTGCGCCGCGGCCTGCCGGATCTCCTGCGCGAGCTTCTGCAGCGTCTGGGTCTCCTGCTGGCTCGGCGTCGGAACCTTGCCGATGGCCAGCGGCGGGACCGGCACCGTGCCGCCGGTCTGGGTCACGACCTGCTGGCCGGTGAGCACCTGCTTCAGGGCCCGCATCAGCACCTCGTAGCGCGCCTTGTCCACCTGCGAGAGGGAGTACATCACGATGAAGAAGACCATCAGCAGCGTGATCATGTCGGCGTAGGTCAGAAGCCAGCGCATCATCCCCGCGCCTTCGCCGCCTTGGTGGGCGGCAGCCCTCTTGCGGCTCACTTGCCCACCACCTTCAGCTCCGGCGATTCCTCGGCGCCCTCCGCTTCCTTCGGGCCCTTCTTGCCGCGCTTCTCTTCGCGGTAGATGGCGAGCTGCTCGGTGATGAGGCGCGGGTTCTGGCCGGCGGCGATGGCGATGCAGCCCTCGATGATCATCTCGCGGGCCTGCACCTCGCCGCGCAGGGTGTTCTTCATCTTGTTCGAGATCGGCAGCCAGAAGAGGTTCGCGGAGGAGACGCCCCAGAGCGTGGCGATGAACGCCGTCGCGATCGACGGCGCGAGCTTTTGGATGTTCGAGAGGTTGGAGAGCACCGAGACGAGGCCGACGACGGTGCCGATGATGCCGAGCGTCGGCGCGAAGCCGCCGGCCGTCTCGAAGAAGATGGCGCCGTTCGCCTCGCGCGTCTCGAAGATCGAGAGCTCCTGCTCCAGCAAAAGGCGAATCCGCTCCTCGTCCGCGCCGTCGACGATCAACTGCACGCCGCGGGCGAGGAACGGCGAGACCGTGCGCTTGGAGAGCTCGTCCTCGAGGCGCAGGAGGCCCTCCCTGCGCGCCACCTCGGCGAGCGCGGCGACGTCCTCGATCGTCTGGTCGATCTTGGTCAGCTTCGGCCGCAGCACCTTGGCGAGGTAGGAAGGGACCTTGCGCAGGTCGCTGTTCGCGACGCTCATCACGGTGGCGCCCATCGTGCCGCCCAGTACCAGCACCATGGCCGGAATGTTGATCAGTGCGCGGATGGCGCCGCCGTCGAGGACGTCCGCGGCGACGACCGCCGCGACCGCGAAGACGAATGCGATCGGAGTGATCAGGTCCATCCGCGTACCCCCTCTCAGCGGATGTCGGGCGTCAGGAGATCTGCGCTGCCCAGGCCAGCATCTGGCTCGAGTTGGTGGCCGCCTTGGCGTCGAGCGCGAAGCTGCGGGAAAGGTCCATCATCGCCACGAGGGTCTGGGAGACGTCCGTGCTCGAGCCGAGCACGGCGCCCGGCGTGAGCGAGACGCCTGCAGGCAGCGCGCCGAGCGTCGGCGCGCCCGAGTTCGGGCCGACGACGAAGCTGCTCTGTCCCGCGGGCACGAGGCCCTGCGGGTTCGCGAATTGGGCGATGCCGACCTGCCCGACCGACTTGCCGCCCGCGAGCACGTTGCCCTGCGGGTCGATCTGCACCGACTGGGCGCTCCCGGACGGCACCGTGATCGGCTTGCCCGCGGTCGAGAGCACCACCTGTCCCGTCTGCGTCACGAGCGTGCCGGACGCGTCGACGCTGAACTGGCCGTCCTGGGTGTAGGCGACGCCCGCCGGCGTCTGCACGGCGAAGTAGCCACCGCCCGTGATGGCGAGATCGGTCGGGATGCCGGTCGTCTGGATCGGGGGGGAGGACATCGGCTCCTGCCCCGCGACGTAGACGCCCGAACCGAGGCTCTGCTGCGCGGACGCGCCCGGAACCGCCGCGGCGAGCGCGGCGTTCGGCTGGAGCTGCGCGGGAAGCCCGGCGAAGATCGGGGCCGTCGCCTGGAAGGCGGACGTGTTGGCATTCACGAGATCGTTCGCGTACACGGAAACACCCTGCTGGGTGGCAATGAGCCCACTCGTCGCAACCGATAGCCCGATGTCCATGGCGGTCATCCTTTACCGGTGCTTTCCTCGATTGGCGAACTTTCGCGGCAATCTGCCATGTTTCCTCCCAGTTCGCGCTCATTCGCCATGAAGAAAGCAGTTTACGGGCAACTAAACCGGTCGGCCGCAAAAGCCAACCGGCAAGAGGGGCCATTGCGCGCAAGCTGCGCCCGAAGCGGCCTTCCGCCTAGGGGAGGCGCGCCTGCAGGGCCTCCTCCTGCTGCATCTCCTCGAGCGAGAAGGCGAGGTCGAGGTCGAGTACGCTCGCGAGGCGCCCCTCCCCGAGTTCGAGGATCGCGGAGACGGAGCGCACCGGTCCCGAAACGACCGTCTCGGGCGGCGGCTCCATCTTGCCCAGCGGCACGTTCAGGACTTCGGTGACGAGGTCGACGATGAAGCCGACGAGGTTGCCGCGCAGCTCGACGACCACGACCTGCGTCGCCGTCGTGGTGCCGTCGCCGAGCGAGAAGCGGCGCAGGAGGTCGACCGTCGGGACGACCCGACCGCGCAGGTTGATGATCCCGACGACGTATCCCGGCGTGTGCGGCACCCTCGTCTCGGGCTGCCGCGTCACGATCTCCTGCACCCGTGCCGCCTCGACGGCGTAGAGTTCTCCCTGCAGTTCGAAGATCACGAGCTGGACCTGCGTCCCGTCGGCCATCTCCTCGTCCTCCCTGCTGCGGACTAAACCTTGAAGCGACCGAGAAGGCTGCGCAGTTCCCTCGCGGTCTGCGCGAGCGTCTTCGCCGTCGCATTGATCTCCTCGGCCGAGGCCCCGACCTCTTCCGCCGTGGAGCTGACCTCCTCCACCGACGCCGCCGTCCTGGAGGAGATGTCGGCAACCGACCGGACCTGGCCGTTCACCCTGGTGACGAACGCGGCCATCTCCTGCGTCGCGGCGGAGTTCTCCTCGGTCACGCTGGCGATCCCCTCCATCGAGTCGACGGCCCCGACCGTGCTGGCCGAGACCTCCTCGGCCGCCGCGGAGATGTCCTGCGCGAAGCCGTTCGTCTCCCGCATCGCAAGGAGGATCTCCTCGAGCGCCTCCCCCGCGCGGCCGGCGAGGCGCGTGCCGTCTTCGACGCGCGCGCCTGAGGCCTCCATCGCCGCGACCGCCTCCCGGACGCTCTTCTGGATCGCCGAGATCAGCGCCGAGATCTCCTTCGTCGCCACCGAGGAGTCCTCCGCG
>JAJYTV010000045.1 GCA_021792885.1 Bacillota bacterium | reverse complement strand
TTCCGATCCTGCTGGTCGCGGCCGCCTACGGGGCGCTGGGGATCGCCCTGCGCGCCCTGGAGGCCCGCCTGCAGGCGGCGCTCGCGCGCTACCTGCAGATCGCACTGGACCTCCTCGCGACGACGCTCCTCGTGCACTTCACCCTGCCGCTCGGGCCCGTCGCCGCAGCGCTCTGCCTCATCCCCCTGCTCGGCGCGGCGCAGGCGGATGGCCCTTACGCCGGTGCAGCCGTCGCGAGCGCGGCGCTCGTGCTGCTCTGGCTTGCCGGCCTGCGCACGGACATGCTCGCGGGGGAAGCGGCGACGCTCTACGTCGCGGGGATCGGGATCGGTATGATGCGCGCTCCCCGTGGCCAGGAGCCCGCCGTCGCGGCGTTGCAGGAGCGCCCCCTGCGCGATGCGGCGCGCGAGCTCTCCGCGATCCAGCACCTTTCCGACGCGATCGCCTTCGCCGGGGAGCGGCTGCACGCCCTTTCCGGTGCCGCAGCCTGCGTCGTGCGGCTCGGCCCGCACGCCGCCGACTCCATCTGGTGCGCCGGGATCTCGGCGCAGGAGGCGGAGTCGGACCGCGCCGACCTCGCCGCGCGGATGCAGTCCGCGCAGGGCGAGGCCGTCCTCCTGCGCGCGCAGGATCTGCCGGAGGAGCGTGCCCGGGCGTGGGCGGAGCGTGGTCTCGTCTCCGCCTTGCTGCTGCCCTTGCCCGTCGCCGACGACCCGCGCGCGTGCGGATTCGTCGAGCTGCGCTTCACCGGTTCCGTCGACCTCGCCGCGCGTCGCGAACTCCTCATGCCGCTCGCGCATCATGCGGCGCTCGCGCTCGGACGCCAGCAGCAGCGCGAGGAGGCCGAATCGGTGCGGCGGGCCGTCGCGGCGCTGCACGCGGGTGCGGCCAGCCTCTCGCAAGGGTCCGACCGCGCAGCGATGCTCTCGGCCGGCGTCGCCCTCGCGCGCAGGCTCGGCGGCGCGCGCCACGCCGCCCTCGCACTGTGGGACGAGCAGGGCGGACTGCGCGACTTCTGCGCCGCGGGACCTCTTGGCGAGGAGCGGGAGATCGGCCGAGGGCCCATCGCGGAGAGCATCCTGCAGTACGCGCGCAGTGCCCGCGAACCGGTGCGCGGCCTCTCCTCCGAGGCGCCCTACCTCGGGATACCCCTGCGTCTCGGCGCGTGGACAGGGTGTCTGTGCCTCCTGCACAAGGAAGGCATGCGGGAGTTCAGCGAGACCGACGCGCAGATCTGCGACCTCCTCGCAGGCCACCTCGCGACCGCGCTCGGCGCCCTGGAGCGAGCTGGCGCGGAGCGCGAGCGCTACGGCGCGCTCCTCGAACTGCTCGGAGCCGTCACCGACGCCCGCGAGCGGGAGGTCGCCGGCCACTCGCAGCGCGTCGCCGCGTACGCGCGCGCGATCGCCGAAGCGCTCTCCCTTCCTCCCGACGAGGTGGAGCGGATCGGCTTCGGCGCCCTCCTGCACGACATCGGCAAGATCGCGGTCCCGGACGCCATCCTGCGCAAGCCGGGGCGCCTCAGCGACGAGGAGCGTAGCGTGATGATCTCCCACGCGGCGATCGGCGGCCAGATCGTGGCCGGCGCCACGGCGCTCGCCCCCCTCGCCCCCTTGGTGCGCCACCACCACGAATGGTTCAACGGGCGCGGCTACCCGGACGCGCTCGCCGGCGAGGCGATCCCCCTCGGCGCGCGCGTGCTGGCGGTGGCGGACGCGCTCGATTCCCTGACGACCGACCGTCCCTACCGCAAGGCGCAGACCTTCCCCGAAGCGTTCGCGGAGCTGCGCCGCGGCGCGGCGGGCCAGTTCGACCCGCAGGTTGTCGCGGCCGCGGCCGCAGCGCTCGAACGCGGTGCGCAGCCCCCGCCGCCCGCCCTCCTCGACCTGCACAGTCTCGCCCAGCAGGAGTGGGACCTGCGGGCAGCCGCCTGGCGCGTCCTGCGCCACCTCGGAGAGCGCCTGCGCAGCGTGATGGACATCGAGGCGCTCGGAGCCGACATCCTTGATCTCCTGTCGCAGGAACTCGGCTACGTGCGCGGCTCGCTGAGCGTGCTCGAGCCGTCGGGCGAGGAGCTGCGCATCGTCGCGTCGCAGGGGCTGCAGGAGGCGATCTGGCCCGGCATGATCATCGCTCGGGGCCGCGGCGTCTCCTGGGAGGCGGTCGACGCGGGCCGCACCGCGTCGACCGACGACCTCGAGGCGGACCTGCGGCATGTCGGTCGCGCGCACGCGACGCACCACAGCGCCGTCTTCATCCCCCTGATCGCCGCCGGCGGCGCGGTGCAGGGCGTGCTCGCGGTGCACCGGCCGCTGCCCGCGACCTTCAGCCCCACCGACATCGAGCAGCTCGAGGCGCTCGCCGTGCCGATCGCCGAGGCGGTTTCGGCCGCCCGACTGCACGACGAGCTGCGCCAGATGATGTCGCGCGACCCGCTGACCGGCGCGCTCGACCGCCAGACCGGCCTGCGCGAACTCGAGGCGGCACTCGCCGCCCGGGCCCCGCTCGCGATCCTGCTCTTCGACTTCGACGACCTCGCCGGCTACAACGACGCGCACGGCACCGCCGCGGGGGATCTCGCCCTGCAGCGGATGGCGGACGGGCTGCGCGGCATCCTGGAACCCGGGGAGCGGCTGTCGCGCTACGGCGGCGACTCCTTCCTCGCGCTCTTGCCGCTGCGCGACGCGCGCGCGGCCATGGCCGCCGCCTCGTCCCTCGCGGGCAACGGCGCGCTACGCTGGTCCTGGGGCGCCGCGCAGGCGCCGCGCGACGGAGAGACCGCGACCGCCCTAATCGCCGCGGCGCACGCCGCCATCGCGCAAGCCCGCAAGACGGCGAGCCGGCGGCCGACGTCCGACACTGGAGGCTTGCCATGGGACTGATCGCCCTGTGCGACGTCAATGCGATGTTCGCCAGCTGCGCCGCGCTCGAGGATCCCTCGCTGCAGGGCCTCCCCGTGCTGGTCGCGGGCGATCCCAAGGACCGTCGCAGCATCGTGCTCACCGCGAGCTACGAGGCGCGCGCCTTCGGCGTGCGCACCGCGATGCCGATCGGCATGGCGCTTCGCCTCTGCCCCGGGGCGCGCATCGTGCCGCCCGACCACGCCCTCTACCGCCGCTACAGCCGCCGCCTGTTTCAAACCCTGGAGGAGTTCACCCCGATCGTCGCCCCGGTCAGCATCGACGAGGCGTTCCTCGACCTGACCGGCTGTCCCGGTGCCGAGGAGCCCGCCGAGCTCGGCGCCCGGATCCGCGCGCGCGTGCTGGAGGCGACGGGACTGCGCGTCGGAGTCGGTCTCGCGCCGGGGCGCTGGCTCGCGAAGATGGCCGCGGATCTTGCGAAGGGAAGGCCCGGCGGTGTGCTAGCGCTCGGCCTTCAGGACCTCGCGCGCGAGATCTGGCCCCTGCCCGTCGAGTCCTTCTACGGCGTCGGGCCGAAGACGGCCGCACGCCTGCGGGGCCTCGGCATCCGCACCATCGGGCAGCTCGCGCGCAGCCAGACGCTGCACGCGCTCGGCCGCCAGGGCGAGGAGCTGCGGCGGCTCGCCCTGGGGGACGACCCGTCGCCCGTCGAGGACGACGGGGCGGCGAAGTCGATCTCCCACGAGCTCACCTTCAGCCGGGACATCGCGCGGCCGGACGAGCTGCACGGCATCCTGCTCGGGCTCTGCGACCAGGTCGCCTACCGGCTGCGCCGCGCTGGCCTCTCGGCAGGCAGCGTCACGCTGCGCCTGAAGAACGCGCGCTTCCAGAGCTTCACGCGACAGGCCGGGCTGCCCGCCCCGACCCAGCGCTACGACATGCTCTTCGCCCAGGCGCTCGCGCTCTTGCCGCGCATGCCGCAGGCCGCGTTCCCCGCACGCCTCGCCGGCGTCGGCGCGGGTGCGCTCGTGGAGGCGGGAGCGCAGGCGCCCGCCCTGTTCCAAGACCCGCAGACGGAGCGGCGCGAGCGCTTGCAGAGCGCTGTGACCGCGCTGCGCGCGCGCTACGGCGAGGGGGCGGTCCTGCCCGCGGAGACGCTCGGCAGCGCGGTAGAGGAATCCTACGACCGGCGCAGGCACGGGACGTCCTTCGACAAGCCGGACCGCGGACACCCGCAGGAGGGCAAGAAGGAGTAGATCTCCCACTATTCCGATTTCTATGCTATGCTTTTGACATCACGATTGCGGAGGGGTTCACGTGAAGATCGCCGATTCCGTATTGGATCTGATCGGCGGCACGCCGCTGGTGCGTCTCGGCTACCTGGGCGAGGGAACCGGCGCCGATGTCGTCGCGAAGCTCGAGAGCCGCAACCCGGGCGGCAGCGTGAAAGACCGCATCGCCTGGAACATGGTCCGGCGCGCGGAGGAGTCCGGGGCGCTCCAGCCTGGCGGTACGATCGTCGAGCCGACCTCCGGCAACACCGGCGTCGGTCTCGCGATGGTGGCCGCCGCCCGCGGCTACCGCCTCGTCGTGACGATGCCGGAGTCCGCCTCGGTCGAGCGGCGCGTGCTGATGGCCGCCTACGGGGCGGAAGTCGTCCTGACGCCCGCCGCCGAGGGGATGAAGGGCGCGATCGCGAAGGCGCAGGCGATCGCCGCGGAACGCGGCGGCGCGTTCATCCCGCAGCAGTTCGAGAACCCAGCGAACCCGGAGGTGCACCGCCTGACGACCGCCGAGGAGATCTGGCGGGACACCGACGGCAAGGTCGACGCGGTGGTGGCCGGCGTCGGAACCGGCGGGACGATCACGGGCATCGGCCAGGTGCTCAAGGCGCGCAGAGCGGTCTCCGTGTTCGCCATCGAGCCCGCGAACGCCGCCGTGCTCTCCGGCGAGGAACACCACCCGCACAAGATCCAGGGCATCGGCGCCGGCTTCGTGCCTGCGATCCTCGACCGCGCGGCGTTCGACGGCATCGTCAAGGTCACAGAGCAGGAAGCGTTCGACGCGGCGCGCGAGGCCGCGCGCAAGGCCGGCCTGATGGTCGGCATCTCCTCGGGCGCGGCGCTGCATGCGGCACGCGTCGTGGCCGCGCGCGACGACATGCGCGGCAAGCTGATCGTCACCATCCTGCCCGACACCGGCGAGCGCTACCTCTCGACGCCGCTCTGGAGCCCGCCCGCCTGATCCTCTCCGGCGGGCCCCGGCGGCGTCCGCTGCCCGGCGCCCGCCGCCGTCTGCTCTCCGAGAGAAGTCCCCTCGGGCTCGTCCGCCGGCGGCGCGCCGGCGTCCTCCGCTCTCGCGAGCGCCAGCGAGAACCTGACAGTCGTCCCCTCGCCCGGTGCGGACGAGATCTCGATCTGCGCGCGGTGGGCGTCCGCGATCTCCTTCGCGATCGCGAGCCCGAGGCCGACCCCTGCGCCGGACTGGCGGGCGGGGTCCGCGCGGTAGAAGCGCTCGAAGGCGTGCCGCCTCTCCTCCTCCGACATCCCCGAACCCTCGTCGCGCACCGAGAGGACCGCACGGTTTCCGTGCGTGCTCGACTGGACGCGGATCTCCTTCCCTTCCGGCGTGAACTTGATCGCGTTGTCGAGGAGGATCCAGAGCAGCTGCTTCACGAGGTCGAAGTCGGCGTACACCGGCACGACCTCCCGCGTCGCGTCGACGATCGCGCGCCCGGAGCGCAGCGCCTCCGCCTCCTGGACCGTCTCCGAGACGAGCTCGGAGAGGTCGAAGTAGCTGCGGCTGAGCTGCAGTCCCTGCGCGCCGCGCGCGAGGAAGAGGAGGTCGTGCACGAGGCGCTGCAGGCGGCCCGCCTCGCGCCCGATCGCCGAGACCGCCTCGTGGCGCACATCCTCCTGCGTCGAGCCCCAGCGGGCGAGCAGCTCCGCGTAGCCGGAGATCACGGCGAGCGGCGTGCGCATCTCGTGGGAGGCGTCCGCGACGAAGCGAGACTGGCGCTGGAACGCGACGTGCAGGCGGTCGAGCATGCTGTTGAAGGCCTGCGCGAGCGCGGAGAGCTCGTCCTGGCCGCGTGGCTCCTCGAGGCGCTCCGTGAGGTCGCGCTCGGAGATCTGCATCGCGAGCTGCGTCAGGCGGCCGACCGGCCGAAGGGCCCTGCGGGCGAAGAGGTAGCCGACGAAGCTCACGAGCAAAAGGCCCGCGAGGCCGGCCCAGATCAGGAGGCCGCGCAAGAGCTGCAGCGCCTCCTGGCTCGCGCTCAGCGTGACGGCCACCTCCACGGCGCTCGGAAGGCGGTTGTACTTGAACGGCAGGCTGTAGTAGCTCGCGGAGGCGCCGCGGTAGGTGATCATCTCGCGGACTGTCTGGGTGATGGTCTTCGGCACCGGCAGGTACGGCGTCTGCGACGCCGAGGCGACCTGCCCGCCGATCACGACCTGCACGATCGTCTCGTCGGGCCGCGCGCCAAACAGGTAGGACGCGCTGTTGAACGCGATGGGGTCGCCTGCGTCATGCCGGTTGGCGATCGCCTGCAATGTCTGCTCGGCCGTCGTCTGCGCCGTGTTGAGCGCCTGCTGGGTCACCTCGTTCTCCAGCAGTGCGAAGACCGTGGTGCCCAGAAAGAGCAGGACGGCCGCCATCGCCACCGCGATGAAGACCGTCAGGCGGACGGAGAGGCTACGCACCCTCTTGCGCCGACCGCAGCGCGTAGCCGACGCCGCGCACCGTGTGCAGCAAGGGCTCCTCGAAGGGCTCGTCGATCTTCGCCCGCAGCTGGTAGATGTAGACGTCGACGACGTTCGTCGTGCCGTAGAAGTCGTAGCCCCAGACATGCTCGAGGATGGCCTCGCGCGTCTGCGGGTAGCCCTGGTGCAGCATCAGGTACTCGAGCAGCGAGAACTCGCGCTTCGTGAGCTTGATCTCCTTGCCCTTGCGCGTCACGCCGCGCTCCGCGCGGTCGAGCCGCAGGTCCCCCACCTCGAGCACGTCCTGCACCGGCCCCTGGTGGCGCCGCGTCACGGAGCGGATGCGCGCCAGGAGCTCCTCGAGCGAGAACGGCTTCGTCAGGTAGTCGTCCGCGCCGAGGTCGAGTCCCTGGACCTTGTCCTCCAGGCGGTCGCGTGCCGTCAGCAGGATCACGGGCACGCTGGAGCGACGCCGCAGCCCCGCGAGCATGTCGAGGCCCGACATCCCGGGCAGCATCACGTCGAGCAGTACGAGGTCCTGCCCCGAGGTGCCCAGGGTGAGTCCCTCCTCCCCGTCGCGCGCCACGGTCACGGTGTGGCCTTCGTGCGTCAGCGCGAGCTCCAGGTAGCGCGCGAGGTCGCGATCGTCCTCCACCACCAGTATCCGCATCCCGATCCCCTCCGCTCGCCCGGACCTACTGCGTGCGCGCGCTGCGGATGAGGTCCGCCGCGGCGCGCAGCCAATCCATGCGCAGGCCCATGAGTTGTTCCGACAGCCGCACGCTGACGACGAACGGCCGCGCGCCCGAGGTGATCTCCTCGTACGGCAGGTCCTTGAGCGCCCCCTCGATCAGCCGCAGGCCGCCTGTGGTGTCGAACGACCGCACGATCGCGAACGCCGGGATGTCGACGCGGATCGTCAGGGTCCCCGACTCCTCGAGCGACGCTCCCAGGAGATAGATTCCGCCGTCCTCGGCGATGCGCATCACGGATGGCGCGAGCTGCGCCGGCCGCGGCGAGCGCTCCCGCACCGCGTGCACCAGCCCCTCGATCTCGCCCTCGCTCAGGACGGGCAGCTTGACGATCTCCTCCAGCGTCTCGGGCGTCAGCGTCGCGGCGATGTCTTCCACCTGTGCGGCCTCCTGCCATCTCACTTGACTACAGCATACCAGGAGTTCCTCAGATTCCGATGAGGACGCAAAGGCGCCCGGACGGCCTGCGCACGGTCCGGGCGCCCTGCAGAGGTCCCTAGCCGACGGTCGCGCGCTTGATGAGCCGGCGCGCGACGATGTTCACGACGACGATGAACAGGAGCAGCAGGAACCCCGCCGCGTACGCCAAGGCATTCGCTGTGGCGAACGGCTCGTTGATGAACGTCCAGACTGCGTACGTGAGGTAGCCGATCGGCGAGTGGGTCAGCGCGAGGCTCGGCATGTAGCTCGACCAGCCGGCGGTGTAGAGGAGCGGCGCCGTCTCGCCGATCGCGAGCGACAGGGCGAGCAGCACCCCTGTGAGGATGCCCGGCGCCGCCGAGCGCAGCGACACCCGCCAGACGGTCGTCGTCATCGGGGCGCCGAGGGCCATCGACGCCTCGCGCATGCCGCGCGGCACCTTGCTGAGCGCGATCTCGGTCGAGCGCACGACGTAGGGGATGCCGATCAGCGCGAGCGCGATCGCGCCGGCGAGCGTCGAGAAGCCCCAGCCGAGCCCGAGCACCATCGTGACGTAGCCGAAGTACCCGATCACGATCGACGGCACGCCGGCGAGCACGTCCGTCGTGAATCGCACGACGGCGGAGAACCGGCTCGCGGGCGCGATCTCGCCCAGGAAGACGCCGGCCGCGATGCCGAGCGGCGCTGCGATCAGCAGGCCGAGGCCGACGAGGTAGAATGTGCCGACGATCGCGTTCGCGAGGCCGCCGCCCGTCCCGACGGTGACCTCGGTGAAGAGCTGGAAGTTCAGCGCCGGCAGGGCGTGCGAGATCACCAGCCAGACCATGCCGCCGAGCGGGACGACGAGGACCAGGGCGAGCACGGCCGCGATCACCAGCATCAGCCGGTCCTTCAGGTTGCGCCAGATCACTGCGTCTCCGGCCCCCCTCTGCGCGCGGCGGCCGAGAGCAGAAGGCGCGCCGGCACGTTCACGACGACCGAGATGAGGAACAGCACGAGCGCCACCTCGGCGAGCGCGTGGACCGCCATGCCGGTCGGGTCGGTCATCGCGGAGTCGAGCTGCGAGACGATCGTCGCGGCCATCGTGCCGATCGGGCTGTAGATGTTGCTTGGCAGGTAGTTCGCCGCGCTGCCGGAGACCATCAGCACCGCCATCGTCTCGCCGAGCGCGCGCCCGAGCCCGAGCACGACGGCGCCGAAGATGCCGCTCGACGCCCAGGGCAGCGAGACGGCCCGGATCACTTCCCAGCGCGTGAGCCCGAGCGCCCGCGCGCCATCCTTCGTCTCGCGCGGCGTCTGGCGAAGCACGTCGCGCGTCGAGGCCGCGATGATCGGCGTGATCATCACGGTGAGGATCAGCCCCGACGCCAAGAGGCCCTGCCCCGAGCCGATCGGCCCGCGGAAGAACGGGATCCAGCCGAGCCAGTGCGAGAGCCACGGCCCGAAGTCATGACCGATCCAGGGGATCAGGACCGCGATGCCCCAGAGGCCGAGGACGACCGAGGGTACGCCCGCGAGGAGCTCCACGACGAACGACAGGCTCTCGCCGATGCGCGCGGGCAGGTACTCGACGAGCAGGAGGGCGAGCGCCACAGACAGCGGGATCGCGAGCACAACCGCGATGAGCGACGAGAGCACCGTGCCGACGATGAACGGCACGATGCCGTAGGCCGCGCCGAACGCGGCCGTGGCGCCGTTGCGGTGCGAGAGGGCGCGGCTGTAGAGGCTGCCGACGTTCCAGGTCAGGGTCGTGATGAAGTGCCAGCCGTTGTAGAGGATCGATGGCCACGAGTCCCTCAGGAGGAAGACGAGGATCGCGAGCATGGCGATCAGCGCGCCGGCCGCGACGACCCCGGTCACGACCTTCAGGAGGAGATCTCCGGCGCGCATCGGGAGGCGTCCCTGCAGTACGCCAAGGGCGCCGCCGGCCTTGCGGCCGGCGGCCCCTTCGCGCACGCGATCGGCGAGGTCATCTCTGCCGGGCGTTGCGATCACCCCTCGGGAGTGTTCCGCGGAATCCCTACTTGATCTTCGCGATCTGCGTCTGGCTGAGCTGCACGACCGCCGACGGGAGCGGCAGGAAGTGCACCTGGCTGAGGAACTGCTGCTGGCTGCCGCCCGACGGGCTCACCGCCCAGTCGAGGAACGTGCGGACCGCCTTCGCGACCTGGGCCGAGGACTGGTGCTGGTTCACGATCGCGTACTCGTAGTTGATGATCGGGTAGGCCTGGGCGCCCGTTCCGTAGATCAGCGAGATCGCCTCGTTGGCCGGCGTCTGCGTCACCTTGCCCTGGGCCTCGGCCGTGATCGTCGCCTGCGTCGGCAGCACGAAGTTCCCGGCTTGGTTTTCGACAGCCGCGTAGCCGAGCCCCTTCTGGACGGCCTGGTTGAGGTACGAGATGCCGAT
>JAJYTV010000044.1 GCA_021792885.1 Bacillota bacterium | reverse complement strand
CTGCAGGAGCCGAAGCCACTGCGCCGCGTCGCCTTCGACGAGCAGTCCCGGTGCCGTTTGCAGTGCGCAGGCAAGGGAAGCGGCCGGTCCGGGGGCGGCCGGCCGCTTCAATTCCTCCGTCACGCCTCTGCGCGCTGCGCTTGCGGGGTGATCGGCTCGTTCGCGAGGAGCGTCAGCTCCGACTCGAGCAGCGAGCGGACCTTGGCCTTCCAGACCTCGAGTTCCCGCCGTCGCTCGGCGAAGTCGCGCTCCACCTCGCGGACCTGCGTCCTCGCCTGCTCGATCACCTGCTCGGCGCGCTGCTGCGCCTCGCGCAGGAGGAGCTCCGCCTCCTTCTGCGCGTTCTGGCGCAGGTCGTCCGCCGTCTGCTGCGCGACCACCAGGGCGCGCTGCAGGTGCTCCTCCATCTCGTGGAAGCGGGTAAGGTTGCGCTCGGCCTCCTCGATCTGCAGGCGCATCTGGTCGCGGTCGCGCAGGAGCGCCTCGAACTCCCGCACGATCTCGTCGAGGAACTCGTCGACCTCGTCCTCGGCGTACCCGCGCATCTTGCGGTGGAATTCCTTGTTGTGGACGTCGGTCGGGGTAAGTGCCACGGTGATCCCCTTTCCCTTAGAACGCGAGCAGGCTGCGCAGGAGCATCAGGATGACCCAGATCGCCAAGATCACCACAAGCGGCGAGAAATCCACGCCGCCGAGGTCCGGCAGGATACCGCGAACCGGACGGAGCACAGGCTCCGTCAGGAGGTAGAGCATCCGGCCGAGTCCGTAGAGCGGCGACGACCGGTGTGGCGGCGGGAAGAAGCTCAGCACGGCGCGTACCACGAGCAGGATCGTCAGAATGTTGCCGACCGTGGCGAGCAGGTCGTAGACGGCAGGGCCGAGCACTGCTCGTCCTTACTTCCCGAAGAGGTTGATCGCCCGCTCCTTCGGCTCCGGCCGCTCGGCCGCCTCGGACTGCTCGCGGCCCACTTCCACGTTGGGCGGCGCGAACAGGAAGATGCTCGTCGAGACGCGCTGCATCTGGCCGTCCAGCGCGTAGATCGTGCCCGAGAGGAAGTGCAGGATGGCCTGCGCCTGGTCCTTCTCGACCCCTTCCAGGTTCACGATCACCGGGCGGCGGTTCTTGAGCTGGTCGGAGATGTTCTGCACTTCGTCGAAGGAGCCTGGCTCAGCGACGACTACTCGCACGGGCCGTCCACCTCCCGGAAGGCTGACGAGCGATGTCTTGCGCGGCCGGCGCTCATCGTTGTGTGACGGCGCAACGACGGGCTCCAGTTCCGGCTCGTCCTCAACTTCTTCGATCCCGATCAGGTTCATGAGCTTGTCCATCAGACCCAATGCTCTCATCCTCCTTGGCGGGCTCCGAAAATCGCGGTACCGATGCGGACCATCGTCGCCCCTTCCGCGATGGCTTCCGCAAAGTCCCCGCTCATCCCCATCGACAGCTGGTCAAGCGCAAGGCCCGGAAATTGCCCGTGCATCCTCTCGAGGAGTTCGCGCAGGGCCCGGAACTCGGGGCGCGGATCCGATCCGGCAGGCGGGACGATCATCAGTCCGCGTGGGGCAAGCATCGGGTAGTCCTGCATGGCCGCCAGCAGATCCGGTACGTCCTGCGCCGGGCAGCCGCCTTTCTGGCGCTCCCCGGCGAGGTTGACCTGCACGAGCACCTGCAGCGGCGACGTGCGCCGCCTTTGCGCGGCCCGGCCCAGAGCCTGCGCGAGCTCGATGCGGTCGACCGAGTGGATCCAGGTAAAGAGTTCCGCCGCCTGCGCGGCCTTGTTGGTCTGCAGCCGCCCGACCATGTGCCAGACGGCCCCTTCGACCGACGCGGCCTTCTCCCGCGCTTCCTGCACCCGGTTCTCACCGATGTGAAGAAGCCCGGCCTCGACCACGGCTCGCACAGCGGATGCCGGATGGAACTTCGCTACGGCGATGATCCGGACGCTCTCCGGCGGGCGTCCGGCATGCGCGCAGGCCTGCTCGACCTGGGCGTGTACAGCCTGCACGTTCGGTGCCAGTTCCAGCGTCTCCTCCCAACCGCGGGTAGCATTCGCCAAGTGTAGGGCGTTTCCTGCACTGAGGCGCTCTATCCCAGCAGATCCGGCTTCCGGAAGGGATTCCAGGGGAGCGCCATGACACGGCGCGCACATCATACCCGGCCGTGGGCAGGCAGGGCACCCGCAGGACCTGCAGAGGCTGCGAAGAATTCGCCACAAGCGCATGGCCGCGCGCACGCCGCCGCCTCGCGCCGTACCCCCAGGTCGAGGTGCAGGTTGGCGCCTTCGAGGAGTTCTCCCTGCCGCCGTCCCGCTTCGACCTCGTCGTCACAGCGATGTCGTTCCACTGGCTCGATCCCGCGCTGCGCGTCGAGCGCACTGATCGACGAGCGCTGCGGGGGCCGTGTGGAGATGCACTACGTCACGGAGCTGCGGATCGCAGGGGCGCCGCGCGACGCTTGAGGCTCAAGGGGCGTAGCGCGTCAGAGAGCCCTGCACTGCGTCCATCTGCGCCTGCGTGAGGCCTGTCGCCACCACTTCGACGTAGGCGTCCTTGCGCTGCACGAGGAGCGAGCGCACCGTCTCGCCCCGCGTCTCGGACACCGCGACCCACGTCCCGTCCTTCGCCTGCGTCGCGCCTGGCGGCGGCGAGATGGGGTCCGGGGACTCGAACAGCACCAAGGCCTGCCTGCCGTGGGCCGGCGTGTAGTGCAGGTAGACCATCGCCTTGCCGATCTTCTTGCCGTCCGCGTAGCGCAGGCCCTGCGGCAGTGTCTTGGGCAGGTACACAGTCATGTGCAGGGCTTGTCCCAGCTGCTGCGCGGCGGAGGTTCCGCAACCGGCGAGCAGCAGCGCGCAGGCCGCGGCCGTCCAGAGGAGGCGCTTCACGACGGCGCCTCCTCCTCGATCTCGACGAGGATCACGTCCTGTCCGAACTTGCGGATCTGCGGCCACGGGATCACGTAGTCGTGGTCGCGTCCGAACAAGCCGAGCCATCGCCCGCTCGCGGGGACGACAAGCGCGGTGACGCGACCGCTCGCCAGATCCAGTTCCAGGTCGGAGATCGTTCCCAGGCGGCGGCCGTCCCGGAGGTTCACAACCTCCTTGACGCGCAACTCCGATGTCTTGACCACAGGAAATGCCTCCCACGGCAGTCTATGCCGCGGTGGCGGGAACTTGTGTCCTAGTGGACGTGCTGGGGGTGAAAACGCTTCCAGAAGCTCCAGAGGAGGCCGCCCGGGCGCACGAGCGGCTCCTGGACGGGCCTCGTGTTCGTGGGCAGCGCCTGGAAGCCCGTGGGCAGGAGCGCGTGGCTCTCGTCGTACCCGACCGCCGCCCCCTGGTCGCTGAAGCAGAGTTGCGGGAAGAGAAGGCACCACCAGTTCTGTCCCTTGCCCGCACCCAGCACGACGAGCACGGTCGCGTACCGCCCGGCGGGCAGGCGCTCGCCAAGGTAGGTGCGCTCGGGCAGCACGGCCGTGCCGAAGCGCACGGTGGCCGAGTACTGCAGGCCGTAGCCGCGCAGGGTGGCCTTCGCGATGCGGCCGAGCGCGGGAGTGGCCGCCTCCAGCACCCTGACCTCCTCGTCCGCTGTGCGCGGCGAGGCGAGGCGGCTGTCGAGGTAGTTCCACAGCGCGTCGCGCACCGCGACCTTCGCCGCGATGTCGCTGGGCAGGTTCGAGTTCGCGATGATGTGCAGGCGCACCACGACCGGCGACTGCTCCACGACCGACGGGTCGGGGGGCGATGCCGCCTTGGCGGGTACGGCCTGTCCCAGGAGGAGGCCGCAGAGAGCGGCCAGGACCCACCTAGACATAGCGGCGCATGTGCTGCAGGGCGGCCTTCTCCAGCCGCGACACCTGCGCCTGCGAGATGCCGATCTCGTCCGCGACCTCCATCTGCGTCTTGCCGTCGAAGAACCGCAGGTTGAGGATCATCTTCTCCCGGTCGTTCAAGCGGCGCATCGCCTCCTTCAGCGCGATCCCCTCGAGCCACTGCCCGTCCTGGTTCTTCTCATCCGCCACCTGGTCCACGACGAAGATCGGGTCGCCGCCGTCGTGGTAGATCGGCTCGAAGAGCGAGATCGGCTCCTGGATGGCGTCCAGGGCGTAGACCACCTCGTCCGTCTCCGCGCCGAGGTCCTGGGCGATCTCCTTGACGCTCGGCTCACGGCCGAGCTTCGCGACGAGCGCATCGCGCGCCTGGAGCGCCTTGTAGGCGAGATCGCGCAGTGAGCGGCTGACGCGGATCGGGTTGTTGTCGCGCAGATATCGGCGAATCTCACCGATGATCATCGGCACCGCATAGGTGGAGAACTTCACGTTCTGCCCGAGGTCGAAGTTGTCGATCGCCTTGATCAAGCCGATGCAACCGACCTGGAACAGGTCGTCCACGTACTCCCCGCGGTTGTTGAAGCGCTGGATGACGGAGAGGACGAGCCGCAGGTTGCCTTGCACGAGTTCCTCGCGCGCCCGCGTCTTGCCGGCGTGCATGTCCTTGAACAACTCGCGCATCCGCGCATTCGTCAGCACCGGCAGCTTCGACGTGTTGACCCCGCAGATCTCGACCTTATTGACGAGCATCCCACGACCCCTTCGCAGACCATTCTGGCCACGCGGGGCGAGCGGTATGCGTGAAAGGCGCCGCGGGCCGCCGGGTCCGCCCGGCGGCCCGCGGCGCAACCTCCTACTCCATGCCGCGGATCTCCTTGCGCAGGCGGCGCAGGATCCGCTTCTCCAGTCGCGAGATGTAGCTCTGCGAGATGCCCAGGAGGTCGGCGACCTCCTTCTGCGTGCGCTCGCGCCCGTCCGCGAGGCCGAAGCGCAGCTCCATGATGCGCCGCTCGCGTCCCGTCAGGCGCTCCATGGCCCGGTGCAGGAGGACGCGGTCCACCTCCTCCTCGATCGGGCGGCAGACGACGTCGTGCTCCGTGCCGAGCACGTCGCTGAGGAGCAGTTCGTTGCCGTCCCAGTCGACGTTCAAGGGCTCTTCGAACGACACTTCGGAGCGGGTCTTCGCGTTGCGCCGAAGGTACATCAGGATCTCGTTCTCGATGCACTTCGAGGCATAGGTCGCGAGCTTGATCCGCTTGCTGGGATCGAACGTATTGACCGCTTTGATCAGTCCGATGGTACCGATGGAGATCAGGTCCTCGATGTGGATGCCCGTGTTCTCGAACTTGCGCGCGATGTAGACGACGAGCCGGAGGTTGCGCTCGATCAGGACGCTGCGCACCTTCGGGTCGCCGCTCGGCAGCACCTGCAGCAGGCTGCTCTCCTCGTCCGAAGAGAGCGGCGGCGGAAGCGTCTCGCTCGATCCCACATAGAATACGTGTCCGGCCTGGTCCGCGACGAAGCCGAGCCGCCCGCGCAGCTGCGCGAGCGCGTCCGTGATGAAAAGCGCAGTGGCACTCACGAGACGACCCCCTCTCCTCTTGCGCACATCTGCGGCGGAACGAGTGCCGCGAACGCTCCACCATGCGACAGCCGACGCGGCGTCAGGCAGATCACCGCTGTCTGCGCGGGCCCGCCCGCGACCCGCATCTCGGCGCGCAGGCCGAACAGCCACTCGCCCTCGTCGAGCACGGTGCGCAGCTGCACGAGCCGCAGGCTGCGCGCGACCCGGTCGTCCTGGGCGGCCGCCGCGGCAACTTCCTGCGCCGACCCGAGCGCCGGGTGCTGCAGCGCCGCCGCAAGCGAGGGAGGCAGCATGCCCCGCAGCGCCCGCAGCTCGGCGATCACAACCGGTAGTCCCGTCGCCGGGTCGCGCACCTGGCAGCCGGAGTCCACCAGGGCCTGCACGCGCAGGCGCCGGCCCAGCCAAGCCACCTCGATGGGCAGCACGTTGCCCGCTGCCTGCGCTCCGCGCTGGCGGCGCGCGTATGCCTCCACGGCCACCGCGAACAGGGCGGCCGCCGCCGCCAGCGAGAGCGCCGAACCCAGGACGCCGGTCGGGTGCACGATCGCGCTCACGAGCAGCGCAAGGCCTGCAAGCCCTGCCGCGAGCAGCAGCAGGATGCCGGTCTCGATCAGCATCTGCCGCCAGCCGCGCACGCGCCGCACGATCCACACCATCAGCGCCGCAGCCAGCAGTTCCCCGAGCGGACCGGTCAGCGCGGCCCAGCCCGGCAGCACGGCGAAGGTCGCGTACGCGGCTCCCGCTGCCGCCCCGGCCAGTACGCGCCAGTCCAGGCGCTGCAGGCGCACGCGCGCCAGTGCGCCCATCAGGAGCGCGTCCATGAGCAGATTGACGGCAAGGTACTGGTCGAGGTTCGGCACGCGCTCCCCTCCCCGTCAAGCCATGGCTACTACCTTCCGACGTGTCCTATGCTATGCCGGCGCACCTGGCAGAACTTGGCGGAAGCGGGCAGGCGCCGATTGACGTGCAGCAACAGGAAACGCCCCGGCTCCCTCTCAGGGGCCGGGGCGTCGGAATCAGGCGTTTACCGGCGGCGCAGGAACTCCGGGATGTCGAGGTCGTTCGGCGTGAACGAGCGCAGCTCGATGTCCCCGCCCGTCCGGGCGGCCTGCGCGCGCGCCGCGGACGCGCCGCGGACCTCCTGGCCCGGGAAGCCGGTCGCGATCACGGTGACCCGCACCCGGTCGCCCATCGACTCGTCGATCACGGCGCCGAAGATGATGTTCGCCTCGGGATCGACCGCCTGGCTGATGATCTCCGCCGCGTCGTTCACCTCGAAGAGCGTCAGCTCGGGGCCGCCTGTGATGTTCAGCAGGACGCCGCGCGCTCCCTCGATGGAGGTCTCGAGCAGGGGGCTCGAGATGGCCGCACGAGCCGCGTCCTGCGCCCGCGCCTCCCCGCCAGCGATGCCGATGCCCATCAGGGCGGACCCCGTTTCGGACATGACGGTGCGCACGTCGGCGAAGTCCAGATTGATGAGGCCGGGGACCATGATGAGGTCCGAGATTCCCTGGACACCTTGGCGCAGCACGTCGTCCGCCATCCGGAACGCTTCGATCACGCTCGTCTTCTTGTCGACGACTTGCAACAGGCGGTCGTTTGGAATGGTGATCAGCGTGTCGACCTTCTGCCGAAGTTCCTCCGTGCCGCGCTGGGCGAAGCCCATGCGCTTCGTCCCCTCGAAGGTGAATGGTTTCGTGACGACGCCCACGGTGAGGGCGCCGGCCTCCTTGGCCACCTCCGCGACGACCGGTGCGGCACCCGTTCCGGTGCCGCCTCCCATGCCGGCAGTAATGAAGATCATATCCGCGCCGCTGAGCGCCGCGAGCAGCTGCTCCCGGCTCTCCTCGGCCGCCTTCTGCCCGACTTCCGGGTTTGCGCCCGCGCCGAGCCCCTTGGTCAGCTTCTCACCGATCTGGATGCGTTGACGAGCCTTCGAACCGGCCAGCGCCTGCGCATCGGTGTTCACCGCGATGAAGTCGACGCCCCGCAGTCCGGCATCGATCATCCGGTTGACCGCGTTGTTGCCGCCGCCACCGACGCCGACCACTTTGATCACAGCAAACTGGTCGAGGCTAGCGTCGAAATCCAGCATCGGTGAACCTCCCTGCGGCTTGTCCAAACGCGGATCGCTCCGCGTGCGGCGTGTACGTTTTCGCTAGATATTGGGGTTTCCCTGCCGTGCGGCGCGCCGTTCACGCCACTGGTTGAGAATTTGCCGGCGGATGACCCCCAGGTTCAGGAAGATGCGGTACCCGAACACGAAGAGGGCGGCGTAGTAGAGGCTGACCCCCAGCCGGTCGCCGACGTAGGTAAGCCCGGCCGCGAGGATTCCGTTGATGAAGAACCCCGAAGCGAAGACCGCGAAGTCGAAGCGGTCGTCCAGGCTGGCGCGGATGCCGCCGAACGCCGAGTCCATCGCGGCGAGCAGCACGACCGCGAGGTAGCGCGCCAGGACGAGAGGGATGCTCAGGGGCAGGAGCGCGCCCAGCAGCACGCCGAACACGAGCGCGATCGCGAAGTACCACACGTCGGGTCATCCCTTCCTGGTCGGGGGCGCATAAGCCGGCACCGTCACGTTCCGGCTCGTATGGAGATCGATCTGGATCCCGTAGAGCGAGAGCAGCGTGAGCTCCCCCGTCGGGCCCTCGAGCGCCTTCTCGAGCGCCGCAGGCCGGCCCACCGCGAGGATCGTCACTGGGATGCTCGTCCGCACGCCGCCCACCGAGACGACGGCGCCCGCGCAGTGCACGTCGGTCGTGGCCGTGAGTCGCAGCCCGTTCAGCGAGATGGCCTTCGCGCCGGCGGAGTTCAGGTCATCGATCACCGCGAGGAGGTCCTCGTCGTGCAGGAGGTACTCGTTCGGATCGACCCCGAACTGCGTCGGCAGGGTGCTGTCGTTCAGCGTCAGCACGATCCCGGCCCCCTTGTAGGGGGTGCGCCCGGCCGCCCGCCGAGCGCGCGCGAGCGCCCGCTGCTCCGCCTTCAGCTCCTGGCCCGCCACCTGCGGCGCAGGCTCAGTGCGCAGCGCCTGCAGCTGGGCGATCAGCCGTGCCTTCGCATCGTCCTGCTGCTGCAGCAGGTTCGCCATCGCGACGAAGCGCTCGTAGGGCAGGTTCTGGCCGAGTGCGTACTGCAGGTGCACTTCCATTCCGATGAACAGGCCGATGATCAGCCCCACGATCGCTACCAGCGACGCGAACGGCTTCACTTGCGCAACACCACCAGCGGGCGCTTCGGCACGCGCAGATCGATCGAGGCGGCGACCGCCCCGCGCCTTTTCAGCGCCCCGAGGATCGCCTGCAGCTCTTCCAGCGTCTGGCGGGTGTTCGACGTGCTGGGCCAAAGAACCTCTGTCCCCGACGGCAGGTACACCTGCGCGGAGGTGCCCGGAACCACCTCGGACACCTTGAGCCCCGCCGCCCGCAGGCCGGCGGCAAGATCGGCCGCCCGTGCCGCCGTCTGCGACAGGTCGTCGTAGGGGCGGACGAGGCTCGCATCGATGCCCTGCAGGATCGGGAGGCCGCTGAGGGCGGCTACGGGACCGAGCACGCGGCCCGTCGCGTCGATGCCGAAGAGCCTCCCGTTCGCGCCGGCGGCCGCCGCCACCGCCGTGCGGTAGGTGACCGCGAGAGAGAGCTTGTCCGGCCACTCGCGGGAGAAGGTCGCGCTCGCGAGGAAGCGTGCCCGGGCGAGCAGTGCCCGGTCTGCCGCGCCCGTGTTCACCGCCCACAGGGGCACGCCGAGGCGGAGACCGCTCTCGCGCCAGAGCGTTTGCGGCCCGCCGTGCACCGAGACCGCATGCAGGCGAAGGAACGGGCCCTGCATCAGCTCAAAGACGCCAACCAGCACGGCGACCACGGCGAGGAACCCGAGCAGCCTGCCCGGGCGCACCCGCCTGCGCCGCACCCTGCGCACGATGCGGAACCTCCGCTGCGCCAAACGCCTGTCCCCTCCCGAAGCTCCCCCACCGTGAACGGCCCCACGCGGGAAGGGTTCGTCCATCTTCGATCCTAGGCCTTGGCGCTCCTTCCGACGACCGCGCGGCGCACCTCGCGCACCGCGGCCGCGGCGGCATCCGGCCGGCCGAGCGCCCGCGACGCATCCGCCATGCGCCCGCGCAGCGCCGCGTCGCGCACGAGCGGCTCGAGCACCTGCCACAGCGCCTCGGGCGTGAGGTCGTCCTCCTCGAGCAGCAGCGCCGCGCCTGCGTCGACCAGCACGCGCGCGTTGTCGATCTGCCGCACGGCGGGGTTCGGCAATGGCACCAGCACGGACGGCAGTCCGGCGATCGTCAGCTCGGCGCAGGTCATCGCGCCAGCCCGGCCGATGAAGAGGTCGGCCGCGGCCAGGACGTCGTCCATCTGCCAGAAGTACGGCAGGATGCGCAGCCGCTCGCCGGCGGCCCCCGACCACTGGTCGTACTCGCGCTGACCCGTCGCGAGCAGCACCGTCTCCCCCTCCCCGAGCTGCGCTGCTAGCCCGCAGACGGCGCGGTTCAGCGCCCTGGCCCCCTGGCTGCCGCCGGTCACGGCGATCAGGACGCCGCCGACCGGCACGCCCAGCGCCTCGCGCGCTGCCCGGCGCTCCCGCGGGGCGAAGGCACGCGCAGGCACGCCGGTGACTGCCGTCCTGGACTGGAGCGGAGCCGGCAGCTTGCTGCGCGCTGCATCGAAGCCGACCAGGATGCGGTCCGCCCGGCCCATCAGGATGCGGTTTGCGAGGCCCGGCGTCGCGTTCGGCTCCACCAGCACGAGCGGGACCTTCCTCCAGCGCGCGGCGAGCGCCACCGGAAACGCAGCGTAGCCGCCGGAGGAGACGACCGCGTCCGGGCGCAGCCGGCCCAGGAGCAGCCATGCCGCGAG
>JAJYTV010000043.1 GCA_021792885.1 Bacillota bacterium | reverse complement strand
TCCGCCGCCTGCGCCTCGCTGAGGCGGCCCTTCTCGATGTTGCGCCGGTTGATCTCCTCGATGTAGCGCCGCGCCCGCTCGGCCTGGCTCTGCTGCGCCTCGACGATGACCACAGCGTAGCCGGACTGGACTGCGACGTGCGCGATCCCGGATCCCATCGTGCCGGCGCCGACGACGCCGACGGTGCGAATCTCCGCCATGCCTTCCCTCCTAGACGCGCTCCACGGCCATCGCGATGCCTTGCCCGCCGCCGATGCAGAGCGATGCGACGCCTCGCCTCAGCCCGCTGCGGCGCAGCTGGTAGAGGAGCGTCAGGGCGAGCCGGGCGCCGCTCGCGCCGACCGGATGGCCGAGCGCGATCGCCCCGCCCTGCACGTTCGTGCGCTCGCGCGGCAGGGAGAGCGCGCGCTCCACCGCGAGATACTGCGCGGCGAACGCCTCGTTCACCTCGAAGCGGTCCACGTCCGCGATCTGCCAGCCCGCCATCTTGAGCGCGCCTTCGATCGCCGTCACGGGGCCGATGCCCATCACGGTCGGGTCGACGCCGACCGCGGCATAGCCTGCGATCCGCCCCAGAGGGCGCAGCCCCTTCGCCTGTGCCGCTTCCCCGCCCGCGACGATCACGGCCGCCGCGCCGTCGTTGATGCCCGACGCGTTGCCCGCGGTGACCGTCCCCTTCTCGCGGAAGCGGGCCTTGAGCTTGCCGAGTTTCTCGAGGCTCGTCTCGCGCATGTGCTCGTCGCGGTCCACCGCGCCCTTCGGCGTCTCGACCGGCACGACCTCTTCCTGCATCAGGCCGTCGCGCCAGGCGGCGAGCGCGCGCTCGTGGCTCTGCAGCGAGAACGCGTCCTGCTCCTCGCGCGTCACGCTGTAACGCTCGGCGAGGTTCTCCGCCGTGTCCGCCATCTGGCAGCCGCAGTAGTCGTCCGTGAGGGTGTCCCAGAGCGCGTCGAGCACCTGGGCGCCGCCGAGCCCCCAGCCGAAGCGCGCGCCCTGCAGGTGGTAGGGCGCCTGCGACATCGATTCCGTGCCGCCCGCCAGCACGACCTGCGCCTCCCCGAGGCGGATCGCCTTGTAGGCCTGCACGATCGCCTCGAGGCCGCTGCCGCAGAGGCGGTTCACGGTGAGGGCCGGCGCTTCCTCGCGCAGCCCGCTGCGCAGGGCGACGTGGCGCGCCATGTACGCGGCTCCGCGGCCGCCCTGGATCACGTTGCCGAAGAAGCAGGCGTCGACCTCCTCAGGCCGCACGCTGGCGCGCGCGATCGCGCCCTTCGCGGCGGCGACGCCGAGCTGCTCCGCCGAGACATCCTTGAGGCTGCCGCCGAATGTGCCGAACGGCGTGCGCGCCCCGTCGATCAGGAAGACATCGTCCCTGGCCATCAGATCTCCTCCCTCTCCTTGCGCCCGAGCCGCTCGGCGCGCCGCCGCGCGGCCTCCTGGAAGCGCCGCTCCTCGTCCTGGGTCAGCGTCAGCAGCGGGGGCACAGGCGTCGGCCTGCGCTCCTGGTCCACGGCGACGAAGGTGAAGAAGGCCGTCGAGGTCCTGGCCCGCTCCCCCGTCATGAGGTCCTCCGAGTAGACTTCCACCTGCACTTCCATCGAGGTGCGGCCCGCCCAGTTGAGCCAGGCGTGCAGCACCACCGCGTCACCGACGCGGATCGGCCGCCGGAACTCCAGGCTGTCGACGGAGAGCGTCACGACGTTGCAGCGCGCGTGGCGGAATCCTGCGATGCTCGCGGCGATATCCATGAGCTGCATCACGCGGCCGCCGAAGATCGTGCCCAGCGGGTTCGCGTCGTTGGGCATGACGATCTCGGTCATCTCGACACGGGAATCCTGCACATGCTTGCCGGCCGGTTCGGCCAATCCCATCACCCAGACTGAGGCTACCGCTCCACGAGGCGGGTGACAAGGAGAGCGCCAGCCCAGCCGTTGGCAGGTGCCTGGGAAGACAGATGAGAAACACTTCCACCGGACCAGCATCGGCAGAGAGGTACCGGTCCCTTCGGGACCTCGAAAGGAGACGGAAGAGATGGTGCTCGGTGAAGAAGACTTTCGGCCGCTCGCGGAGGTCGCGGTGCGCGTCGGCGTGAACCTGCAGCCGGGACAGACCCTCATCCTGCAGGCACCGGCGGCCCATGCCGCCGCAGCGCGCGCCGTGGCGAAGGCGGCCTACGCCGCCGGGGCGAAGCGGGTACTCACGCTGTTCGGCGACGAACTCTTGGACCGGGTCACCCTGGAGATGGCTCCGGAGGAGGGACTCAAGGCGTTTCCCAAGTGGCTCGCCGAGGGTTTCCTGCAGGAAGGCGAGGCCGGCGCCGCCTTCCTCTCGATCATCGGCGGCGACCCCGAAGTGATGCGGGGGATCCCCCCCGAGCGCCTCGTGATGACCCGCAGGGCCGCCCAGGAAGCGATGAAGCCCTTCCAGATGCTGACGATGTCCCACCGCGTCGCCTGGTCCCTGATCGCGGCGCCCTCGCCCGCCTGGGCGCGCCAGGTGTTCCCGAATCTCCCCCAGGAGGAGTCGGAGAAGGCGCTCTGGCAGGCGATCCTGCGCACGAGCCGCGCCGACGGGCCGGACCCCGTCGGCGCCTGGCACGCGCACATGCGGGAGCTGCAGGCGCGCAAGGCGCGGCTCAACGACCTCGGCATCGAGCGGCTGCACTACCGCGCGCCCGGCACGGATCTGACCATCCGGCTGCCGAAGACCTACCAGTGGGTGGCATCCGGCCAGAAGCGCGCCGTCGGCTACCCGACCGCGCCGAACATCCCGACCGAGGAGTGCTTCACGCTGCCGCAGCGCGACGGCGTCGACGGCACTGTGCGCAGCACGAAGCCGCTCTTCTTCGCCGGCCAGCGCATCGACGGGATCGCGCTGCGCTTCGAGCAGGGGCGCATCGTCGAGTTCAGCGCGGTGGATGGCGAAGACGCGCTGCGCCAGGTGATCGAGACCGACGAGGGGTCGCACTACCTCGGCGAGGTGGCGCTCGTGCCCGTCGACTCGCCGATCGCCCAGTCCGGCATCCTCTTCCACAACACGCTCTTCGACGAGAACGCGTCGTGCCACCTCGCGATCGGCGCCGCCTACCCGACCTGCCTCACGGATGGCGACGAGGTGCGCTCCGACGAGGACCTCCTGGCGAAGGGCGGCAACGCGAGCTTCGCCCACGTCGACTTCATGGTGGGCTCGGCGCAGCTCGACATCGACGCCACAACGCGCACAGGCACGGTCGTGCCGATCTTCCGCGGCGGCAAGTGGGCGCTGCCGCAGGGCGCCTGACGCCCGCAGTCTACGCCAGCAGGCGGTAGGAACCCAGGATCCGCACCGAGGAAGCGGTCTCCCGCAGCGCCGAGAGCGCTGCGGCGCAGGCCGCTTCCTCCATGTGCGCGTCGACGATCGTGTAGAAGACATACTCGAAGGGGCGCAGGCCGCTCGGCCGCGACTCGAGCTTCGAGAGGTTGAGGTCCCGCTCCGCAAAGGGCGAAAGGCAGGAGAGCAGCGCGCGCGGCGCGTTCTGCACCGTGAAGGCGACGACTGTCCGGCCGGCGCCGGCACCCTCTTCCTGCGGGCGCCGACCGACGGCATAGAAGAGCGTCTGGTTGTCCTTCGCGTCCTCGATCTCCTCCTCGAGCACCCGGAGGCCGTAGATCTCCGCCGCGCGGCGCGACGCGATCGCGGCGCAGTCCCTCTCCCCCTCCTCGCGCAGGAGCTTCGCGCTGCCGGCCGTGTCATACGCGGCGACGGCCTCGATGCCGTGCGCGCGCAGGTAGTCCTGGCACTGCGAGAGCGCCTGCGGGTGGGACTTCGCCCGGCGGATCTCCCCCGCCCGGGCACCCGGCAACGCGATCAGGCAGTGGTGGATCGGCAGGAGGTGCTCGCCGAAGACGCTGAACGGGTGGCGCACGAGCTGGTCGTACGCCTCGACGACTGTACCGGCGCGCGAATTCTCTACCGGCACCGCCGCCGCGTCGATTGCGCCCTCTTCGAGCGCCGCGAAGACGTCCGCAAGGGTACGCAGGGGCGCGACCTCGATCTCCTCGCCGTAGAGGGCGAGCGCCGCCTGCTCGCTGTAGGCGCCCCGCTCGCCCTGGATCCCAACGCGCAGGCCGCTCATGCGCCCGCCTCCTGCGCGGGCAGGGACTGGCAGGAGCGCGACACGCCGAGGATGGCGTTCCAGATCTCCTCGACGCCTCCGGGAGGGAGCGCCGCACCCGCCTGGGTGCGCAGCCGGTCGAGGATGGCGGCCTCGCGCTCGGGCTGGTGGAGCGGGAGTCCGCCCTGCCGCTTCGCGGCGCCGATCCTCCCCGTGATCGCGACGCGGCGCGCGAGGAGGTCGAGGAGCGCGCGGTCGATCCCGTCGACGGCTGCGCGCAGTGCGGGGAGATCGTCCGTCGCGGGCGCGATCCAGAGAGAGCGCATCAGCGCCGCGAACTCCGCGGTGGAGACGGTCTGCATGGCGTCGCTCACCGAGGCGTCCGGGTTCTCGTGCACCTCGATCAGGAGGCCGTCGAGCCCTGCGGCGAGGGCGGCGCGGCCGAGGTCCGCGACGAGTTCGCGCCGCCCGCTGCCGTGGCTCGGATCCGCGATCACCGGCAGGTGCGTACGCTGCTTCGCGGCGAGCGCCGACGCGAGATCCAGCGTGAAGCGCGTGTAGGGTTCGAACGTGCGGATCCCCCGCTCGCAGAGCACGATGCCTTGGTTCCCCTCCGCCGCGACGTACTCCGCCGCGTGCAGCCACTCGTCGAGCGTCGCGCCGGCGCCGCGCTTCAGCATGACCGGCCGACCCGACCGGCCCGCCTGGCGCAGGAGCGCGAAGTTCTGCATGTTGCGCGCCCCGATCTGCAGCATGTCGGCCCACTCCGCGACGAGCGGCACGTCGGCGGGCTCCAGGACCTCCGTCACAACCGGCAGCCCCGTCTCCTGCCGCGCCCGGCCGAGCAGCCGGAGCCCCTCCGCACCAAGTCCCTGGAAAGAGTACGGCGACGTGCGCGGCTTGAACGCGCCGCCGCGCAGCATCGCGGCGCCCGCCTCCCTCACCGCCTGCGCGGTCTCGACGATCTGCCGCTCGTTCTCCACCGAACAGGGTCCGGCGATCACGACGGGCCGCCCTGCGCCAAAGCGCACGGAGAACCCCACGGCCACCTCACGCGTCGCCCCGGCCCCCTGCGTCACCAGAAGTTCTCCTGCCATCGCCCTCGCCTCCCCGCCTTTGCTTCCGGAACGCAAAAAAGCCCGTCCCCTGCAAGGGACGAGCAGCGCCCGCGGTACCACCCTCATCGGCCGCCCTGCGGCCACTCCGTCGGTGCGGGAGATGGCTCTCCGACACCCGGCCCCGTTCACGGTGGGCATCCGGCGGCGCCTACCACCCCCGGGGGGCTTCAGCGCGCGGCTCCAGGGCGAACTTCGCGCTACCTCCGCCGCAGGGAGCTCGCAGCGTGTGCTCCCCTCTCTTCGCGGCAGTCCGCAGCCTACTTTGCCCTTTCAACGCCTTTTCGCGTGTATTGTCCCGTACGGTAGCACGGGCCGGAGCCGATTGCAAGAGGGCGACTTGCCTCACAATTAAAGTACTCGAAACGGGATCGTTGCCTCAGAAGAAAAAGGTACTCGAAGGGAGGGCTGTCCAGATGTCGCGAACTAGGGCGCCAGACCTGCCTCACGAGGAGGTGCTGGCCGTGCCGCTACCGTTCAAGGAGCGCCAGGCTGTGCTGAAAGAACTCGCGGAGCGTTACCGCAAGGCACCGAAGGGCGAGAAGGGGCGTCTGCTGGACGAGGCGCAGAAGCTGCTCCGTCTCAACCGCAACTACATCGCGCGGGCACTGCGGCGAACACGCCGGAGTAGCAAGCCTCCGAGGCTACCGAGGCTGCAGCTCCGCGGCCGACCGCCGAAGTACGGTATGTCTGTCAAACAAGCCCTGGTGCGCATTTGGGCCATCATGGGCTATGCCTCCGGCAAACGCCTGGCGCCCTTCATGGGAGAGTTGGTGCTCGCGCTCGAACGCCACGGGGAGATCTCCCTGTCCCCGGATGTGCGCGAACTGCTGCTAACGATGAGCGCAGCCACAATCGATCGCCTGCTCGCGTCGGACCGCAAGCGGCTCGAGATCAAAGGGCGTTCCGGCACGCGCCCTGGTTCCCTGCTCAAGCACGGTGTCCCGATCCGCACCTTTGCGGACTGGGAAGACGGACGGCCCGGCTTCCTCGAGATCGACCTCGTCTCCCATGACGGCGGCAATCCCGGCGGAGAGTTCTGCCAGACGCTTGATATGACCGATGTCGCAACCGCCTGGACGGAGACCGTCGCCATTCGCAACAAGGCGCAGCGCTGGGTCTTCGCGGCGCTGAAGGACAAGCTGGGGTCCTTCCCTTTCCCCATCCTGGGCCTCGACTCCGACAACGGCAGTGAGTTCATCAACCATCAGCTCATCGAGTACTGCCTGCAACATGAGCTCACGTTCACGCGCTCAAGGCCCGAGCGGAAGAACGACAACTGCTACGTCGAGCAGAAGAACTGGGCCATCGTGCGCAAGGCGGTTGGCTACCGCCGCTATGACACCCCAAGCCGTCTGGCCCTGCTCAATGAGCTCTACGCCAACCTACGCCTCTATACGAACTTCTTCCAACCCACCCAGAAGCTCGTTGGCAAAGAGCGGCATGGCGCCAAGCTCACGCGCCACTATGACACCGCGAAAACGCCATACCAGCGCGTCCTAGCTTCTGACGCGATCGCCGCTGCGGCCAAGGAACGGCTCACTGCACTGTTCCTGACGCTGAACCCAGCAGCACTACAGCGCGAGATCCACCGATTGCAATCCGAGCTGATGGAACCCGCCAAAGACGAGCCGTTCTCACCGCTTACCCAAAAGCCGCGCCGCCCCATCGTCCTCAACCCCAGGCCTTAACCGTGCCCGAAGGAGGGGGACACCTTCGGTTTCCCCCTGACCCCTTTCCACCGACCGGCTTACAAGCACCTTTCTCTTCTGAGGCAACGAAGAACGTTCGAGCACCTTTCTTATTGACGCAACGGGGAGGGAGTGCTCCGCCTTTCCTCCCGCCCGCGACCTGCGGCCTCTGCAGCGCGCGGCGCGACGCGAGTCGACGAGATTTGACGATGCTGCCATGGTACGATCGACGCGGAGGGATGACATGCCCGACGCGCGCCTTGCCGAACGCCTGGCTGACGCGATCGCCACCCGGTTCTGCCACGACCAGGACGCCCTCTTGCCGTCCGAACGACAGCTTGCCGGCCTGCTAGGCGCCAGCCGGGCAATGGTGCGCGAGGCGCTCGCCATCCTGCGCGCCCAGGGGCGCATCGCCGGCGGCCAGGGACGGCCGTCCTACGTCCGCTCCGGCGCCCCGGACCCGCAGAGTCTCGAAGGACTCGAGGCCCGCGCCGTGCTCGAGGGCGAGATCGCGGCCATCGCCGCGCTTCGCGCAGGCCCTTCGGGCCACGGGCAGCTGCGCGAGCACCTGCGCCGGATGTACGCCGCGACCACTACGGCGGAGTACTGGAACGCGGAGCGCGAACTGCATGCATGCCTTCTTTCGGTCGCACAGAACAGCGTACTGGCCGCGGTGACGCGGCCGCTCCTGGACGCCGCCTACGCGCAGACGCCGCAGGGCGACCTCGCCGAGCGGCTGCGCAGCCACCAGCGGCTCGTCGCCGCGATCGGCCGCGCGCAGCCCCAGCTCGCCCGCGACCTCGTCGCGGAGGTGCTCTCGCCCGAGAGCCTCTCTCCTACAAGTAGCGGTTGAACCAGTCCGCGATCGCCCAGAGCCTGTGCACGCGGTGCCAGGGCTTGCCGCCGCGGCTCATGCCGTGGCTCTCGCCCGGATAGCGCAGCATCTCGACCGTGCACCCGAGGTATTTGAGGACCGTGAAGAGCTGCTCGTCCTGCTCGATCGGCAAGCGCAGGTCCTGCTCCTCGTGCTCGATCAGGAGAGGCGTACGGATGTTCGAAGCGTAGCGGATGGGCGACTGCTGCAGGTACGGCTCTGGATCTTCCCACCAGAGCGAGCCGTACTGCGGCACGCGCTCGAATCCGACGTCCGAGGTGCCCATCGCGCTCATCCGGTTCACCACCGATCGCATCGTCACGGCCGCGCGGAAGCGGTCCGTGTGCCCGATCGCCCAGTTGACGATGAACCCGCCGTAGCTGCCGCCCGCGATCCCCAGCCGCAGCGGGTCGAGCTGCGGGAAGCGCCTGAGTGCCGCGTCGAGCGCCGCGAGCACGTCCTGGTAGTCCTTGTCTCCCCATCTCCCGAGGATCGCGCTGCAGAAGTCGTGCGCGTAGCCCTGGCTGCCGCGCGGGTTCGTGAAGAGCACCGCGAAGCCCTGGGCGCGCAGGACCTGGAACTCGAAGTGGGCACGCATGCCGTACATGGCCATCGGGCCACCGTGCACCTCCAGCACGAGCGGCACCTTCTCCTTCGGCGCGTCGGGCAGCAGGAGCCAGCAGTCGACGGCGGGCCCACCCGCGGCGTACGCCAGGAAGTGCTCCGGCTGCGTGAAGGCGGCCCGCACCTCCTCCTGCATCTCCCCCACGGCGAGCAGCCGCTCCCCGGCGGACGAGGCCAGCGCGAGCGCGGACGGCGTCGAGAAGTCCGAGTAGGCGATCGCGAAGCCCTGGGCCGGATGGTAGTCGTAGGCGTAGATGCAGCGGTCGCCCTGGACCTCTGGGCTGAAGCCGCCGCGCGCGTCGCGGCGGTAGACGTGGACGCGCCCCTCGCTCGAGCCGAGCGTGTACACCCCATCCTCCGTGACGACGATCGGCGCGCGCGATGGCGGGACGAGGTCCGATCCGCTCGCGTCTTCGAGCGTGCGGTCGAAGGTGTCCGAGAGCGCCTCGACGCCTCCCGCGAGGGAAGTGCGGTAGAGGCGCGTGTGGCCGTACCCGAGGTCGTTCGGGTCCGCGGCCGTGAAGTAGATCTGCTCGCCGTCCGGGGAGAAGGTCGGGCCCTGGGCACCAAGGCGTCCCTCGGTAAGACACCGCGCGGCGCCTCCCGCGAGCGGCAGTATGTAGACGTCGTGCACGCCGGGGAAGCGGTCCGGGTCCGGAAGGCGCCGGGAGGTGTAGGCGACGAGCTTGCCGTCCGGCGAGACGTCCGGCTCGAGGCAGTCGAAGTCGCCGCTCTCAAGGACCTCAAGGGCGCCTGTCCGGGCATCGAGGCGCAAGAGGGCGCGGCGGGTGCCGTCGAAGAAGCCCTCCCCGTCGAGCTTGTGGTAGAGGCGCGTCACGCGCCGCACACCGGCCGTGTACTTCTCGAAGTCGCCTGCGGGCTCGGGCGGCTCGCCCTCCTCGATCCTTCCTTCCATCAGCGCTGCGGAGAGGATCAGAGAGAGCGCGTCAGGCGCCCAGCGAAAGGCCGCGACGCCATGGCGCAAGCGCGTCGCCTGGCGCGGCTCGCCCCCGTTCGCGGCCATCAGAAAGACCTGCGCTCCGCCGTCCGCACCACGCAGGAACGCGACTTGCGCCCCGTCCGGCGACCAGGCTGGCGCGCGGTCCGAGGGCCCCTGGGTGAAGGGGCGCGTCTCCCCCGTCGCGGGATCGGTCAGCAGCAAGCGGGTCTTCTGCCGGTTCTCCTTGGGGTCAAGCCACTGTTCGGTCACGAGAATCCTGCCGCCGTCCGGCGAGAACACGGGCGCGCCGATCAGCCGGATCCGCACGAGGTCCTCTGGAACAAGTCCTGCTCTTTCCATGTCGCGATCATAGCACCAACCAGCCGCTGGGGGTGTCCTCCGCTTGGCCTCTTCGCACCTTCCAAAGCGGCTCCCTCCACATCTCCCTGTTCCCAACGGATAGCACATGTGATATCACTTTGATAGGAGGTTAGACGTATGGAACAGTTCCACGAAGCGAAGGCATGGCGTCTGCCCGGCTTCCTCATGCTGGTCATCGAGATCGCGCTGGTGGTTTCCCTCATCCTGCAGCGGCAGGCAGCTTCGCACCTCGTCATGGCGGTCGGCGTCATCGTCGCCATCCTGCTCGCGGCCGGGTTCTTCATCGTCCAGCCGAACGAGGCCCGCGCCGTCGTCTTCTTCGGGCGCTACGCAGGCAGCGAGCGCCGCAGCGGCTTCCACTGGACCAACCCGCTCACCGTTCGCAGGCGGGTTTCGCTGCGCGTGCGCAACTTCAGCAGCGACAAGCTCAAGGTGAACGACGCCGCGGGCAACCCGGTGGAGATCGCCGCCGTGATCGTCTGGCGGGTCGTCGAAACCGCCAAGGCGCTCTTCGATGTGGAGGACTACGCCGCGTTCGTCGCCGTGCAGTCCGAAACCGCCATCCGCACGCTCGCAAGCCGCTACCCCTACGACAGCTCCGACGCGGAAATCTCTCTCCTCGGCAACCACGACGCGCTC
>JAJYTV010000042.1 GCA_021792885.1 Bacillota bacterium | reverse complement strand
GTCGATCTCTACGCCCTCGCCGGCTCGCCAACGCTGAACCGTCTGATCCCCCCGCTCATCGACGCGACCGAACGCTACCGCGTACTCTCCCAGATGCTGCGCGGATCGGTGCGGCAGCGTCGCGAGGAGCACCAGGCCATGCTGGACGCGTGTCGCGTGCGCGATGCGAGGAAAGCCCGCACGCTGCTCACGGAGCACCTGCAGCGGACCGGCGAAGACGTGCGCAAGGCGCTCAAGGCGTTCTCGGACACGCCCGCGGCCCCCTGACCGTCTCAGCGCGCGCCTTGTGGCCTTGCGCCCACGAATCGCCGGTATTGCATCGACAGTCCAGGCCGGGGGGATGCGCATGACTTCTTCGGGTGAGCGAAACCAAGTGCTCGGGGTCCGCGACCTCGTGTACGCGTACAAGACGGCGGACGGCGACCTTGAGGCGATCTCGAACCTCAGCTTCCGCGTGGACGAGGGGGAGTTCGTCTCCATCGTCGGCCCCTCGGGCAGTGGGAAGACGACCCTGATGAAGATCCTCGCCGGCCTGCTGCGGGCCACGCGCGGCAGCGTCGAGGTCTCCGGCAAGCCGATCACCGGCAACGTGCCGGAAGGCGTGGCGCTCGTCTTCCAAGACTACTCGCGCTCCCTGTTCCCGTGGATGACCGTGGAAGGCAACGTCGCGTTCCCGATCACCCGCCGCGGCCTCTCCGCCGGCGAGGTTGCGGAGCGCAGCCGCCAGAGCCTCTCCGCCGTCGGGCTGGACGGGTTCGCGCGCCGCTATCCCTGGGAACTCTCCGGCGGGATGCAGCAGCGCGTGGCGATCGCCCGCGCGCTGGCCTTCAGGCCCCGCCTTCTGCTGATGGACGAGCCGTTCGCCTCGGTGGACGCCCAGACCAAGGCCGACCTCGAGGACCTGATCGCATCCGTGCACCAGCAGTTCGGCACCACGATCCTCTTCGTCACGCACGACATCGACGAGAGCGTCTACCTCTCGGACCGCGTCCTCGTCCTCTCCGCACACCCGGCGCGTCTTCTCCTGGACCGCGAGGTCCCGCTCTCCCGCCCGCGCGACCAGGTGGCGACCCGGGAGCTTCCCGATTTCGTCCACCTGCGCTCCGAGATCGCCGGCCTGATCCTCCGGCCGGGCCACCCTGTCCAGGGCGCAGACCCTGTGCAGACGAGGTAGCGCCATGTCCACCCCAACGCTCCGTCGACCTGCGTCCCCGGCGGCGTCCCGCATCGTCCCGGCGCTCAAGGGCCTCGTCGGCTTCGCCGCCGCCCTCGCCGTCTGGCAGGCCCTCGCCGGCATCGGCTTCGTGCGCCCCGAGTACTTCCCCAGTGCCACCACGGTCCTCGGAGACGCGATCTCCCTCCTCGGCCAGCCCGGCTTCACCCTGCAGGTCCTTGCGACGCTCTCGGAGATGCTCCTCGGCCTGCTGATCGCGACGGTGGTCGCCGTGCCGCTCGGCATCCTGCTCGGCCGCTTCCCGGTCGCCTACCGGATGTCGAGCCTGCTTGTCGAGGCGATGCGGCCGATCCCGGCGCTCGCGCTCACCCCGGTCGCGATCCTCCTCTTCGGCCTCTCGGGAGCGACCACGATCTCGCTCGTCGTCTGGACCTCCCTGTGGCCCGTGCTGATCAACAGCGTCTACGGCATGCACAGCGTGGACCGCGTCGCGCTCGACACGGCGCGCTCCTTCGGCCTCAGCCGCTGGTCCGCGCTCTACCGCGTGGCCCTGCCGAGCGCCGCTCCGTTCATCGCGACCGGCGTGCGCATCGCCATCGGCATCGCCCTCGCGGTCGCAGTCGCCACCGAGATGATCACGGGCTCCGGCAGCGGCGTCGGCGCCTGGATCGTGCAGGCATCCTCCGGCGGATCGCTGGTTCCCGTCTACGCGGCCGCGGTGCTCGTCGGTCTGCTCGGCTACCTGCTGAACTTCCTGTTCGAGCGCATCGAGCGGCGCCTTTTCCGCTGGCACCTCTCCTACCGCAAGGAGGCCTCCTGAGATGGCCGCTCCCACCGCCTCCCGCAGCGTGACAGCCAGGCGCCGCGGCCGCAGCGCCCTGCGCTGGGTCATGGAGAGCGCGATCCTGCTCGTGGTGCTGGTCGCACTGTGGCAGCTCGTCACGAGCGTCACGCACCCGCTCTACTTCCCGACGCCGGCCGCGATCTGGGGACAGGTGATGCAGGCCTGGTTCACCCCGTCCGGGTTCTCGACCAACATCCTGCCGAGTTTCGAGCGCGTCACCCTCGGCTGGCTATTCGCAGTCGTCGTCGGCGTTCCGCTCGGGTTCGCCATCGGCCGCGTGCGGGGTCTCGGAGCCTACCTGACGCCGCTCATGCATTACGGGCGCGCCGTACCGGCGCCTGTCGTCCTGCCGATCTTCATGATCTTCTTCGGCATCGGCAACGTGATGAAGGTCCTGTTCATCGCGGTCGGCATCATCTGGCCGATCCTCCTGAACACGATCAAGGGCGTCGAGTCCGTCGAGGCGCTGCAGCTCGACACCGCGACCGTCTACGGCATTCGCGGCAGCCGCCGCCTCCTGCACGTCGAGCTGCCTGCAGCGCTGCCGGACATCCTTGCCGGCGTGCGCATCTCCCTCGCGCTCGCCTTCGTCCTGATGGTCATCTCGGAGATGATCGCGGCGAGCGGCGGGATCGGCTACCAGATCCTCCAGAGCCAGGCCCAGTTCGACATCCTCAACATGTGGGCCGGCATCGTCGTGCTGGCCGTCGGGGGGGTGGTATTCAACGCCCTGCTCGCCGCCATCGAGGCCCGCGTCCTCCGGTGGCACCGCGGGCAGCGGCGCGAAGCCCTCTGACGGTAGGCAGCATCCGGGACTCGACGATCCGAGAGGAGGAACACCATTGGCCATGCTCCGACGCAGCAAGCAATCGTTGGTCTCGGTCACGCTGATCGCCGCGCTCGCCGGCGTCCTCGTCGCCGGCTGCGGCTCCTCGCCGTCCCCGGCCGCGAGCGCGAAGAAGACGATCACCAAGGTGTCGCTTGCGACCCTCCCCGTCGCGGACACCGCCGTCGCCGTCATCGCGCAGAAGGAAGGCTACTTCAAGCAGAACGGCCTCGACGTGACGCTCTCGGTGATGCAGCTCGGCCCCGCCACGACCCAGGCCGTCCTGACTGGTGCCGCGCAGTTCTCGCAGAGCAACTACGCGACCCTCTTCACCGCCCGCAGCAAGGGCGTGCCGATCGAGATCGTCTGTGAAGCGACCCGCGCGCTGCCCGCGTTCAGCACGGTCGCGGTGCTGCCGAACTCCCCGATCACCTCTCCCCAGGACCTCGCGGGCAAGCGGATCGCGACGTCCGTGATCGGCGGCATCGGACCCCTCGCGATCGACGCGTACCTCAAGTCCCTCGGGGTCGACTACCAGTCGATCAAGTGGGTGCAGATGCCCTTCCCGTCCATGGGAGCGGCACTGCAGGAGCACCAGGTCGACGCGGCCTGGCTCGTGGAGCCCTTCGTCTCGATCCTCGGCAGCTCCCTGCACACCCGCACCGTCTTCCCGGTCTTCTCCGGCCCGACGGCAGGCCTCCCCGTGGCGGCCTTCGCCACCTCGGTGAGCTACGCGAAGGCCCACCCGCAGGTCGTGGCGGACTTCCGCAACGCGATCCAGGAGGCGGCGCGCAAGATCGCCCAGGACCCGTCGCTCGTGCGCCAGGTCCTGCCGACCTACACCGCGATCAAGGCGCCGCTCGCCCAGACGATCGGCCTCGAGTCCTACCCGACCTCGACCAGCCTGTCGCAGATCGAGCGCGTCGCGACGATGATGCGGTCTGTCGGCCTGCTGACGGGCAAGCTGAACGTCCCGTCGATGGTCTTCAGCCAGAAGTAGCGCACCCCGTCTCCCACGCACCCCGTCTCCGTGCCGCTGCGCACTGGAGACGGGGTGCTTTCGCGCGCCATCTAGGCAACATATGGTAGAGTGGTGGCAATCGGTTCCGCAGGGGGACGGCCGCCATGTTCCTGCGTCATCTGCAGGGCGAGGTCCGCGCGCGGGCCGAGCGCATGGCCGCCGCGTGCTGCCTTGCCGGCGCCGCGGCGGCTCGCCTTGTCTCCTCCGCTCTGCTGCTCAGCCAATCGCGCATCGCACCGGACTTCGTCCAGGGCGTGGTGAACGGCGTCGAGGTCGGTCTCTTGGTGCTCGCGGTGATGCTCCTTGCCCGCTCCATGCGCGGCCGGGAGCACGGCGCCGGGCGACGCTAGAGCCTTCGCACGACGCGGCAGGAACCCCCGCCGTTCGGGGGTTCCTGCCGCATTTCGGGGCCGCGCGGGCCTACGTGCAGGAAGCGAGGTTCCCGCTCAGCGCCAGCGGGCCGAGGGTGCCGGTGACCGTGCTCGGGTAGATGCCCACGGTTCCCTGCGGGAAGGGCGTCGCGAGCGGAACGAAGCCACTGCCGGCCCAGACGTTGACGCCAGAGGAGATCTCGTCCATCGCGACCTTCAGCACGACCGCGCTCGTCGAGGGATCCCGCAGCGTGAACGTGTACGCGACGAACTGCGGTCCGAAGATCGAGGGGTCCGCCACGTTGTCGATCATCACGTTCAGCGACTCGTAGCCCGGACCCGGCGCGGTGACGAGGGTCGCCGAACCGTAGCCGACGCTGACGAGCGAGCTCACCGGGCTGAGGGCGGAGGAGCAGGTCGAGACGGCGGCTACGGAAGGCGGCCAGGCGATGCCGAGCGGGTTCGGCGCCGGGACGTTGTTGTGTAGCCCCAGGTGGTAGAAGGTGACCGGGCCGACGACCCCGTCGACGGCGATCCCCTCGAAACCCTGGAACGTGCGCACCGCCGCGATCGTCGCGGCGTCATAGTAGCCGGTGATGCGCCCGCCGTAGATGCCGAGGTTCCTCAGCAGCACCTGGACGAAGACGACGTCGAACCCGTTGCGGCCGCTGAAGATGCCCCGGCCGCCGGCGAACGTGTAGAGCCAGGTGGCGTCGAACGCGCCGTCCCCGACGACCGCGTTCGGGACCAGCCCCGTGTCGCCGTTGCTGACCGCGTCGGCCTTGAACGCCAGCACGGCGCCCGCCGTGCGCGTGCCGAAGACGCCGTCCGCCGGGCCGCCCAGGATGCTCGCGTAGCGGAAGCAGTTCAGGCGGTTCTGCAGGATCGTGACGTCCCCGCCTGTGCTGCCCTGCGAGAGCGACCGGCTGCCGTAGACGGGCCCGCCGTAGGTCGTGTTGGGACCGACGCCCTGCCCGTAGACGAAATAGGTGTTCGTGCCAGCGATGCCGTCGACGGAGAGGCCGAAGTAGCTCTGGATGTTGCGCACGGCCTGACGCGTCGCGGCGTCGAATCTGCCGGTGATCGGGATCGGAGAGCCCATCGGGCCAAGCGGCGGGTTCATCGTCATCAGCATCAGATCGTAGACGGCCTGCAGCACCGCGACGTCCGTGCCGGTCATCTGCGGCGACCGCAGACTGAGGGTGCGGCTGCCGAACGGTACGTAGGGCGGGAACGTCGTCTCGAACAAGGCCAAGCGGAACCACTCCCCGTTCGTTCGTCTAAGTCAACATATGCAGTCGACCGAACGGGGGAAACGGAGCATTTGGTGCCTCAGACCGGCACGCTCGCCCGCCCCTCCTGCGCCCTGCGCCCGCTCCTGGCGTAGATCAGGGTGGCGCCCGCCGGCAGCAGCGCGAGGCAGAGGAGCACCACAGGCGGCGGCAGGACGCCGAGCAGGTAGCCCGAGGTGAGCGGCGCGAGCGCCGCGGAGAGCGCCCAGGAGAGCGAGGAGACGCCCATGTAGACGCCGCGGTCGGCGGCGGGTGCGAGGCTCGCGAGGTAGGCGCCGCTCACGGTCGCCCCCAGCATCTCGCCCACCGTGAACGGGACGTCGAGAGCGATCAGGAGGGCGCTCGAGTGCACCGCGGCGAGGCCGGCCAGGGAGAGGACGTAGAGCCCCGCCCCCAGCGCCAGGACCCGCGTCGGACTGCGCCCCTCGGTGAGGCGCGCGACGAACAGCGAACAGGCGACGACCATCAGTGCGTTCAGCGACATGAAGACGCCGTAGACGGCGCTCGCACCGGCGATGTGCATGCGCACGAGGAAGAGCGGCAGCGACTGGTCCATTTGGTTGTACGCGAAGTTCGCGAGGAAGGCCGCGAGCACGTAGAGGAGCAGGCGGCGGTCGCGCAGCGCGAGGAGGTAGCCCGCGCCGAAGGGCCGGCGCTCGTGCGCGGCGGGGGCCGTGTCGGGCAGGTAGAGGAAGATCAGCACCGCCCATGACAGCACGATCGCCGCAGTCAGCGAGAAGACAAGGCTGTGGCCGGTGATCGCGAGGCCCGCGCCCACCGCAGGCCCGATCGCCGCGCCGATGTTGTTCGTGAAGTAGAGGAAGGCGTAGCTGCGCACCCGCTCGTTCGGCTTCGTCGCGTCCGCGACGACCGCCTGGCTCGTCGGCCAGTAGGCGGCGCTCAGGAGCCCGAGCAGCGCGTTCAGGACGGCGAAGGCGAGCACGGTGTGCACGAACGCCATGAGGAGCAGCATCGCAGCCTCGCAGGCGAGCGACGCGAGCAGTACGGGGCGCCTGCCGAGCCGGTCGGTGACGGCGCCGCCGAGGCTCTGCCCCAAGACGCCGAAGAGCGGGCTCATGGCCAGCACGACCCCGATCTCCGCCGTCGGCGCCTTCAGCACCTGCGCGAGGTAGAGCGCGAGGAAGGGGATCGCCATACGCCGCGCGCCGCTGTTAAGAAGGCGCCCGAAGGCCATCAGGCGCACGACGGGAGGGATGGAGGAGAGGTAGTCCTGCACGGGACGAAGGACGCGCGCCACATGTACACCCCCAGGAGTGGGACGGCCTAGATCATACCGGTTTCTGCCCCGTCGCGCGTCGGTCCGGGGTCTTAGGTCCTACGGCGTGCGCGCAAAGTCGGCGAGGATGTGCTGGACGCGGTGGAGGCGGTCCTCTGCTCCCAGCCGCATCGCCCAGGCCCTCGGCGTAGTCCGGGCATGCCCCCGCAAGAAGCGGACCGCCCCGGACTGCGGTCTGGTCCCCCTGCAGTGCGTTGGCCTCACCCGCGGGTCGCCCACGGCGCCGAGCAGGATGGCCTCGCACTCCCGCAGCGCCGCATGACCGTCCAATCATCGCACCGGTGCGCATGGAGTGCACCTTACCCCACGGAAACTCCCGGAATTCGAAGAAGATGTCCTCCGCACACCACCGCGATCGTCTCGAGCGCCCGGATCGCCTCGCGCGTCACTTCGGGCCCGATCCCGTCCCCTGCGATCACAGCGATGCGGTAGCGCGGCAGCTTTCAGCCTCCAACGCCGTGCTCAGGAGCCCCCGCTCCCTGCGGCAAGTCTTGCTCCAGCATAGCGGACTTGTCCATGGAGCGGACAAGGCACGGCGGCAGGGCTGCGCCCACAGGCCCCCCCTCGGAGGACGCTTGGCGATCGACCGCAGGATGCTTCTAGGCGGCCTGCAGCTGCTGTCTCGCGCGTCCTGAAGGGCATCGTTCGCGGCGCGCCGCGACGGCATCGCTGCCGGCGGCCCGACAGCACCGCAGAAGAGGTGCATGCGTGGCGGACGCTGTGGCCCAAGAGTACCAGGAGTATCCCGCGAACGCCCTGCTCGTGCCGCACCTCGTCTGCTTCTTCACCCAGACGATCGCGGATGGTGCGCCGCGCCCACACCCTGTCTGCCCGATGCCTGCGTCGACATCGTCTTCATCGGGCCGGAGCGTGCGACCGAGCGCACACGAGATGCTGGACGTGGATGTGCCCCTGCGCGAGACGGACCCGGCGCAGTGGAGCAGCTACGGCCTGCTGCCCCTCCAGGTCGCACCGACGCCGACTGCCCGCTACTTCCCCGACTTCGAGGCCGCCATCGCGGCGAACCTCGACCACCTGCTGGAACGGCAGGGGGGGGACGGGTCGTGGGAGCGGGCCTGGTCCTGGGGGCGCTTCGACGACGTGTGGGAGCAGGCCCGGGTGGAGTGGAAAGGCGTGCTCACCTTGGAGAACCCCAGAATCCTCCGCGGGTACGGCCGCATCTCGGCGTAGCCACGCTCTGCAGGGTCGCTCGCCGCGACGGCGCCAGCGGCCCTGCGCCATGGGTGGGCGCAGACGATCGCTCCGGAGACGACGAGAGGCCGCGCGACGCAAGGGGGTGGCAGGCGCCCGGAACGGCCAAGATCGGCATCGGCGGTCTTGTCAGCGCAGGAGGACCAGTTCCGACAGGCGCCGTCGCGCCCGCTGCACGCGCTTCTTCACGGCCGCCCTGGTCATGCCGGCTGCGGCCGCAATGCGTGCTACGGCCTCCTCGGAACCGAGGCCCCCCTTCTCCACGAGAGCAAGGTAGGCGGAAATCAGTCCGCGGTCGCGCTCCGAGAGGTGCACGAGCCCCTGCGCGAGGTCGATCCTGGTTTCGACGTCGCCGAAGCCCTCCTCGGCTGCGGGCGGAGCGTCATCATCGCCAAGCGGCTGCACGGGAACGCCGCCCTGCGAGTAGCCGAGCGCCGCGCGGTAGGCGCGTCGCACCCGCCGGTGGATCTGGCTGCGCACGAAGCTCTCCGCGTCGCTGCGGTGACGGTGCGGGTCGTAACTGAACGCCGCCTCCCAAAGCGCGAGGGCTCCCTCGGACACAAGGTCGTCCCGGGATCCTCCCCGCGCTCCGTAGTAGCCGGCGTTGCGTTCCACCTCCGGCCAAAGCCCTTCGACATAGGCTTCCTGCGCCTCGGGGTCGCCGCCGCGCACCCGCAGGAGGAGCCTGAGGTCGACGGCGGGTCGCGGGCGGCGCCGCGTCTCCTCCGAAGGACCTGCAGCCGCACAGATGACCCGCCAGAGTTCGTGTCCCGGGTCCCATCTCCTCGCCACCAAGCCCATGCCGCTTCCCCCTTGTCGCTGCAACGTTCTACCCGCCGCTCGCCGCGCCCTGCCCGACCGCACCGGCATCGTCGCTGCCCGGTCGCCGCTGCACCATTTCGTCGACAAGCCCGAACGCCACCGCCTGCTCGGCGCTCATCCAGTGGTCGCGCTCCATCGCCTTCGCCACTTCCGCCTGCGTCTTCCCCGCATGGCGCGCGAGCAGGGTCGACAGCACGTCGCGCGTCTGTAGCAGTTCCCGCACGAAGACGTCGACGTCGGTCGCAGTGCCGCCTGGATGGCCACCGACACTCGGCTCGTGGATCATGATGCGGGCATGCCGCAAGGCCTGCCGCCGGCCCGGCGCGCCCCCGGCGAGGAGCACAGCGCCCATGCTGGCCGCGAGGCCGACCGCCACCGTCGCCACCTGGGGACGGATGTACTGCATCGTGTCGTAGATGCCGAGCGCCGCCGTCGTCGAACCTCCGGGCGAATTGATGTAGAGAAAGACGTTCTTCGTCGGGTCCTCGCTCTCCAGGAACAGGAGCTGCGCCACGACGATGCCGGCGACGTCGTCGCCGATCGGGCCGTTGAGGAAGACGATGCGCTCGCGCAAGAGCCGCGAGTAGATGTCGAAGGACCGCTCTCCGAAGCGCGTTGGCTCGACGACGATCGGAACGATGCTGCCCATGGCCGTGCCTCCCCCCGAGTGCTCTCTCGGGGGTTATATGTCTCGGCGCAGGCCGATCGGGGACACCGGTTCGAAGCTCCACCTGAGGGGACGCGGATTCGTCGACGTGCGCGTTCATCGCCCATTGCCCGTCAGTGGGGTGCAGGCGCTCCCGGGACGCGTGTTCGCACGGCTGAGTCCTCAGGTCGTCGGTGGGCGCCACCGCCCGCGCAGCCGCTCGATCCGCCGCGCGACCTCGAGCACGATCGCCTCGGCACCGCGCAGCCCAGCCACCTGCACCCCGAGCGGCATACCCCCTTCTCGCGTACGCCCCATTGGCAGTGTGATCGCCGGCACTCCGAGCAGGTTGAAGACGCTCGTGTGCAAGGGGGCCGCGGCGAGATGCCGGTCGCCGCCGCCCCCGTCCTCGCGCGTCGCTGGACCGGGCAGCGTCGGCAGGACGATCGCGTCGCAGGCGGAGGCGAGCGCGCAGAACGCGGCTTCGACCGACTCCCGCACCGCGAGCGCCCGCGCATAGTCCTGTCCGTCCACCGAAAAGCCCGCCAGGATGCGCGCGAGCGTGGCTGGCGCATAGCCCGAGGAGCGCTTGCCGATCCCCTCCAGGTGTACCTCCGCCGCCTCCGCGTAGAGGATGGCGAGGGCGGCGGCGTTCGCGGACGAAAAAGGGAATCCGAGGATCTCGACAGGCTGCAGTCCCGCTTGCGAAAGCCGCGCCACAAGCGCCTCGAACTGCTCCTCAACGTCCGGGTGGACCGCCTGGAAGCGGGCGATGCCGACGGCCAGCTTGCCGCGCGGGCAGCGCAGCCTCGTGCCCGCGAGAACCTCGTAGACGAGCTGCGCGTCCGCGACCGACCGCGCGAGCACCCCGAGGTGGTCGAGGCTCGGGGCGAGATCGG
>JAJYTV010000041.1 GCA_021792885.1 Bacillota bacterium | reverse complement strand
CGCTCGGCTTCAGTGTCACCGACGTCAGTGTGGTGCCACTGCTCGCGACCGGGCTCGTGGCCCTCGGGGGAGCGGCCATCGTGCTCGCGGCGACGACCAAGCCGAGCCTGCGCTCCGCGCTCGTCGTCGGCATCTGGTTCGGCCTCTTGAGCGTCCTGATGCACTACGCGCACCGTCTCGGCGTGCCGATTCCGGCCGTCCCGACGCGCCGGCTCGCCCTCTGGGCACTGCTCTCCTGGCTGCTCTCGGCGTCCGGACTCTTCCTCGCCGCGAGCGCCCTGCGCGCACGAGCCATCCGGCGCAGCGTGCGCATCGGCTTCGCTGCCGCGGCGCTCGCCGCGTCGTTCGTCGGCGTCGTCTTCGTCGAGGCGATGGTCGTGCCGCTTCAGGCGATGGGCGGCCAGCCGGCCGTCGTCTCACAGAACGTCCTCGACCAGTTGGCCCAAGGGATCGCCTTCTGCATCGCTGCGCTGCTCTTCACGGCGGCGCTCGCCGAGCGCCTGCAGGGCCGCTTCGCTGCGCGCCGCGCCCTGACGATGGTGCAGCACGCGCCGGAGCTCGTCTTCGTGGTCGGTGCGGACGGCACCATCCTGCAGTCGAGCCCCTCGGTGGAGGAGCGCCTCGGGCACTCTCCGGAGGCCTTGCGGGGCAAGCTGCTCAGGACCCTGCTGCCGCCGGGGGAGGAGGACGCACTGCCGGCGCATCCGCGCGGCGCGAGGGAACCGAGCCTGCCCTTCCAATACCGGGGGGAGATGCTGCACCGCGACGGGTCCGTCCACTGCGTCGAAGGGGTGGGCATTGACCTCCTGCGGGATCCCGACGTCGGCGGCGTCGTGCTGAACCTCGTCGACGTGACCGCGCAGCGGGCCGCAGAGACGGAGATGCGGCACCTGAGCCGCCAGCGCGAACTGATCTTGGACCACGCGGGCGAGGGCATCGTCGGCGTCGGCGCGGATGGGCGGATCACGTTCGCGAACCGAGCGGCCCTCGCGATGGCGGGGATCGACGAAGCGGAGGCGCTCGGCGAGATGTTTCCCGCAGCCTTCCGGATCGCACACGGGAACGGCGTCGTGTACAGCGAGGAGGAGTGTCCGCTTCCGCAGGTCCTCCAGCTGGGCGGCGTGCGGCGCGGGGCGGACTGCCTGCTCCTGGCCCGGCACGGCCAGCGCACCCCGATCGACTACACGGTGACCGCGAAGTCCGAGGGCGAGCGCATCGTCGGGGCGGTCGTGCTGTTCGCCGACGTGGGCCACCGCATCCGCTACGAACTGGAGAAGCAGCAGGTGGCAGAGCGCTTCCTCGCGATGCTGGACCAGGTCGGGGACGCGGTGGTCGTGGAGGACCTGGAGGGCCAGGTGCTCTACATCAACCGGTCGGGCAGGGAGATGCTCGGCATCGGGGCCGGGGAGCGGCGAGACGTGCTGCAGTCCCTGTACGGGACCGTCCGGCTGCTGGACGCCAAAGGCGACCCCTTGCGCCCCGAGGAGCACGTCGTGGAGCGCGTGAAGCGCACGGGAAAGCCCGAGGCGAAGGTCGAGCGGATCTGCGAGATGCCAAGCGGCGAGCGGCGCTACTTCACGCTCGACGCGGGGCCGACGCATGACGCTGCGGGAACCGTCAACGGCGTGATCTTCACGCTGCGCGACGTCACGGAGCGCCGGCGGGCGGAGGAGGAGCTGCTGCGCGTGCGGCGCATCGAATCGGTCGGACTGCTGGCCGGCGGCATTGCCCACGACTTCAACAACATCCTCGCGGCGATGCTTGGCAACCTCTCCCTGGCGCGGGCCGAAGCGGCGCAGGGCTCGGAGGCGGTCGCGCTCTTGGACCAGGCGGAGAACGCCTGCCACCAGGCGACCCGGCTCACGCGCCAACTGCTCACGTTCTCGAAGGGGGGGGCCCCGATCACGCAGCCGCTCGAGCTTTCCGGCCTCGTGGAGGAGGCGGTGCGCTTTCTCCTGAGCGGGTCGAACGTGGCGGCGCGCTTCGATCTGCCGCCGCAGACCTGGCCGGTCGAGGCCGACGAGGGACAGATCACGCAGGTGCTTCACAACCTCGTGATCAACGCGCAGCAGGCCATGCCCGAGGGCGGAACGATCGTCGTCTCGACGCAGAACCGCCGGGTGGCGCCGCGCCACGGGCTGCCTCTTGCGCAGGGCGACTACGTGCGCATCTCGATCCTCGACGAGGGCACGGGCATCGCTCCGGAACTCCTCGACCGCATCTTCGATCCCTACTTCTCGACGAAGCCCACCGGCCAGGGACTCGGCCTTGCCACCACCTGGTCGATCGTGCGCCGCCACCATGGCCACATCTCGGTGGAGAGTCCGCCCTCGGGCGGCACAGCGTTCCACGTCTACCTGCCGCGCGCGGTGCGCGCCGCCGCCTCGCCGCCGTCGCATTCCACCCTGCCTGGACGCACGGGTGCGATCCTGGTGATGGACGACGATCCGGCGGTCCGCCGGGTGCTCGAGCGGATGCTGCGCAGCCTGGGCCACCGCGTCGACGCGGTGGACGAGGGCGGGCAGGCGATCGACCGCTGCAGGGAGGCGGTCGGGCGCGGCGAGGCGTATGACCTCGCCATCCTCGACCTCACGATCTCCGGCGGCATGGGCGGTACCGAAGCAGGTAGGATGCTGCGCGAGATCGACCCGCGGATGCGCCTCGTCGCATCGAGCGGCTACTCGAGCGACGCGATCCTCTCCGACCGCTCTATGCACCGGTTCGACGGCGTCCTCGCGAAGCCGTACTCGATCGAGGACCTGGCGAAGGTGGTCGACGCGATGCTGGATGCCCCGGCCGCGCAAGCCGCGAAGGGCAGCGCGGTGCGCTGAGAGGGCGGCGCAAGAACCCGCCCGGTCTCCTCGCGCCTACTGGGCGATCTCCGCGGGGGCGTCGCCCAGCTTCGCGTAGCCTGCCGCTGCGACGGCCGCGAGCAGCGCCGTCCCGGAGAAGAGCACCCACGCCCCTCCATAGGTGAGCAGCGTGCCGCCGAGCAGCGGGCCGACGCCGGACCCCGAGCGGTTCGCGAGCGTCAGAAGACCCATCGCCTTGCCGCGGTCGTCCGCGCGCGCCCGCGACGCCACGAGGGCGGTAACGCTCGGCTGCAGCAGGATCTCTCCCGCGGTGATCACCGCGACCGGCACGAAGAACGGCAGGAAGCTGCCGAGCGGCGCCATGGAGAGGAACCCGGCCGCATAGAGCGCAGCCCCGATCGCGATGGAGATCGAGGGACGCCAGTGCTGGGCGAGCGCGGTCATGGGGATCTGGAACACCACCACGAGGACTGCGTTCTCCGCCGCGAGGAAGCCAAAGTCGGTCGCGGGCAGGTGCAGGAAGACCGTGAGGTAGCCGGGGACGACCCAGTAGAGCTGGGAGTAGGCGACCGACACGAGCATGAGGAGCGCGACCACCCAAAGCAGGTAGCGGTCGCGCAGCAGCCGAAAGCTCAGCCCGACGCCGGTCTGGCCGGCTGCCGCCCTGGGGTCGCGCTGCGCGCCGCGCAACAGGATCGGGATCGCGAGGCCGAAGACGGCGGCGATCGCTCCGCTGAGCAGGAAGAGGATGCTGAACGAGTCGTGCAGGAGGAATGCGCCGAGCATCGGCCCGAGGATGATGCCGGCGTTCGCCGCGACGCGCTGGACGCTGTACGCCGGGTAGAGGTCCTCCTTCGGTACGATGTCCGAGACGAGGGCCTGCGCCGCGGGCGCGAAGAGCGGCAGGGAGCCCCCGCGCAGGAGAATCAGCACGATGATCCAGAACGCCGCGTGGGCGAAGGCGAGTGCGAGCGATGCGGCGGCACCGGCGATCAGCGAGAGGACCATGGTCGGCAGGCGGCCCCAGGAGTCCGCGAGCACACCGCCAACCAGCACGGAGACGACCTGCGCCGCGCCCTGGCCGAGCAGCACGAGTCCGACGACCGCCAGGCTGACGTGCAGGGTCTCATGCAGGTAGACGGTGAGGAACGGGAAGATCAGCGAGGTGCCGATCGAGTTGAATAGGCGTCCTGCGAACAGCACCCAGAACGCCCGCGAGTACCGCAATCGGTGGGTCACTTCCTCTGTGGGGTAGGGGCCATGGCATCTGGTATGATGGGATTCGACATTGCCCGGGACGAGTCCCGTGCGGCGGGGCGCCCCTGGTGGGAGGCGATCGCGTGCCCGAATCCGGCCGGTCGAAGGCGCCCCTGTCCGCGCTCGTCACGGGCGGGGTGGAGGGGCTCGGACGCGCGGTTGCGGAGGCCCTCCTCGCGGACGGCTACGCCGTGACCGTGACGCACCGTTCGTCCGCGGAGCGCGCGCAGCAGTTCGCAGAGCAGGCGCGCCGAAGCGGACGGAGTCTGCAGACCCTGCAGGCGGACGCTGGCAAGTCGGAGGACGTCGCCCGCTCCGTCGCGGTGCACGTCGGGGCCTTCGGCGCACCCTGGGCGTTCGTGCACGCCGCCGGCCCCTTCCTCGTGCGCCGGCGCACGCTCGTCGATACGCCGCCCGAGGAGGCGCTCGCGGTGGTGGAGGGGAACCTCTCCTCCGCCATCCGCTACGCCCAGGCCGTGCTGCCGCACATGCGGCAGGCGGGAGGTGGGCGGCTGATCGTGTTCGGCTTCGACCGGGCGGGCGAGCTGCCCGCCTGGCCGGGGCGCGCGCCGTACGCAGCGGCGAAGAGCGGCGTGCTCTCGCTCGCGAAGACGCTCGCCGCCGAGGAGGCGCCCTACCGCATCACGGTGAACGCCGTCTGTCCGGGTGACATCCGCGACCCCCTGAAGGAAGGGACGATCGCCCAGGCGCGCGAGGGCGGAGGCGTCAGCGCGCCGGTCGGGCGGTCGGGCAGCGGGGAGGACATCGCGCGCGTCGTGCGGTTCCTGCTCGAGGCCGACGCCGACTTCCTGACGGGCAACGAGATTTACGTCACCGGTGGTCTCGACGTGCTCGATCGAAGCAAGAGGTAGGAGGCGGCAGCGTTGGACCAGGAGGGCATCCGCCGCGCCGTGCGGCAGCTGCTGCAGGCGATCGGCGAGGATCCGGACCGGGAGGGCCTGCGCGGGACGCCCGACACGGTGGCGCAGGCGGCGCTCGAACTGTACGCCGGCTACGCGGGCGACCCGGCCGCGGATCTTGACGTCATCGAAGGGCCGGACAACCTGATCTTGATGCGCGACATCCCCTTCTTCTCGATGTGCGAGCACCATCTCCTGCCGTTCTTCGGGCGCGCGCAGCTCGCGATCCTGCCTGACGGGGGACGCATCGCGGGCTTCGGCTCGCTTGGGCACGTCGTCGACGCCTGCGCGCGCAAGCTGCAGATCCAGGAGCGCCTCACGGAGGAGATCGCGGACGCGCTCTGGCGCGGGCTGCGCCCGCAGGGCGTGTACGTCTCGCTGCAGGCGCAGCAGCTCTGCATGCAGATGGTCGGCGGGCGGGAACTCGGGGCCGTGACGGTGACCGTCGCCGCGCGGGGGGCGCTCGGGAAGGAGCCGCTGCGCCAGGAAGCCGTGCGCCTGCTGGGGGCAGGAGCATGATCGGGCCGCAGTCCGAAGCGCTCTGGCGCCGCGCGCAGGAGGCGATCGCGGGCGGTGTCAACTCGCCCGCCCGCAGCTTCCGGCCGATGGGAGGAGATGCCCCCGTCTTCGTGCAGTCGGCGCAGGGCGGGCACCTCGTCGATGTGGACGGCCGCAGCTACATCGAGTTTCTCGCGGCCTTCGGGCCGAACATCATCGGGCACGGCCACCCGCAGGTCCTCGATGCGCTCGAGCGCCAGATGCGCCAAGGGCTCCTGTTCGGGACGCCCTGCCCCGGCGAGGTGGAGTTCGCGGAGCGGCTCTGCGCGGCCATCCCGGAGATGGAGCAGGTGCGGCTCGTCTCCTCGGGCACGGAGGCCGTGATGTCGGCCATCCGCCTCGCGCGCGCCGCGACCGGGAGGCGCCTGGTCGTGAAGTTCGACGGCAACTACCACGGCCACGCGGACACCGTTCTCGTGCGCACCGGCTCCGGCGCGGCGACCGCCGGCGGCGGCGGGGATTCTGGGGGCGTGCCGGACGGCGTGCGACAGGACGTACGCAGCCTGCCCTACAACGACCTCGCTGCGCTCGAGGAACTGGTCGCGCGAGAGGGCGGCGAGATCGCCGCCGTGCTGATCGAGCCGATCTCTGGCAACATGGGCGTCGTCACGCCGCAGCCGGGCTACCTCGAAGGCGTCTCCCGCCTTGCGCACGGGTGCGGAGCGCTCGTGATCGACGACGAGGTCATCCTCGGCTTCCGCCTGCGCTACGGCATCATCGGTCCGCAGATCGGGCTGAGCCCCGACATCGTCTGCCTCGGGAAGGCGATCGGCGGCGGGCTCGCGCTGGGGGCCTACGGTGCGCGCAGGGAGCTGATGCGCCTGATCGCGCCGCTCGGTCCGATGTTCCAGGCGGGGACGCTCGCCGGAAACCCCTTCTCGGTCGCCGCGGGCCTGGCATCCCTCGACATCCTGGCGGCGCCGGATGTCTACGAGACGCTCGACCGGCGCGGCGCGGAGCTTGCGGACGGCGTGCTCGCGGCAGGTCTGCGCCATGGCCTTCGCATCTCCCTGCGGCGCGTCGGGTCCATGTTCACGCTCTTCTTCCGCGACCCGCCGCCGCGCAACTACGCGGAGGCGAAGGAGCACGACGCCCCGCGCTTCCGCCGCTTCTTCTGGGAGATGCTGCAGCGCGGCATCTACCTCGCGCCATCTCCGTACGAGGCGTGGTTCGTGACCCTCGGGCACACAGGGGAGGATATCGCGGAGGCGGTGGCCGCCGCCGCGGAGGCGTTTGCCGCCCTTGCGGCCTCAGACGCGCAGCCGAAGGACGCGTAGGCGGCGCAAGGCGCCGTATGCGAGGCCGAGCGCGAGCGGCAGCCCGCCTGCGGCGGCCGCCATCAGGGTGCCGCGTTCCAGAGCCCCGACGAAGCCGCCGGGCGTCGCCGGCAGGGCGGCGGTTGCGAGCAGGGCGGGAACGTGCAGGTGGAAGAGCGGCAGCAGGAGCACGGTGAGCACCGCGGCGAGCCCTGCGTGCAGGAGACGCGCCAGGATGTAGGGGCGCATGCGGATGTCGGTGCCCGAGAGCACGGACGCGACCTGCCCCTGCACCGAGAGCCCGGACCAGGCGATGATCGCCGACGCCACGGCCGCGCGCTGGATGAGCGCTGCGGGAACCTTCGCGACCGCCGCCGAGCCGATGTCGATCTCCAGGATTCCTTGCACGACGCTGTGCGCGAAGCCCGGCGCGAGACCCAAGAGCGCGAGGAACTTCTCCACCGGCCACAGCACGACGACCATCACCCCGGTCGCGTCCAGGACCCGGATTAGTACGGAGAAGAGCACGATGAAGCTCATGATCATGAAGAGGGTGGCGATCGAGTCGCGGATCGCCTCCTGCAGGACCACGCCGAGCGGCCTGCCATCCTCGTTCCGGGCCTGTACCAGGGCCCGCGCCGCACGGTGCCAAACCGCCCCGTCCGTGCGGATCACCGGCGGCCGCGACTCCTCGGGTTCGTTTCGCCCCCAGGAGCGGAAGACGAGACCGACGAGGAACGCCCCGATGTAGTGCGCCGCCGCGAGCGCGGCGCCGAGCGCCGGCATGCCGAACATGCCGACGGCGACCGCGCCGAAGATGAAGAGAGGGTCTGCGGTGTTGGAGAAGGCGAGCATGCGCTCGCCTTCTACCCTTGTGCACATGCCCTGCCTTCTGAACTTCGCCGTGATCACGGCGTCCATCGGGTAGCCAGCCGCGAGGCCCATGGAGAGGACGAACGAGCCAGCGCCCGGCACGTTGAAGAGCGGGCGCATCAGGGGTTCGAAGAGTTCCCCGAGAAAGTGCACGACGCCGAACGCGAGCAGCACCTCCGAGAGGATGAAGAAGGGCAGAAGACTCGGCAGCACCACATCGAGGAAGAGCTTCATGCCTTCCTGCGAGGCGCGGAAGCCATGATCCGAGTAGATGATCATCAGGGCCACGAGGAGCAGGGCAATGAATCCCTGCGCGAGTGCCGACCGGGCCTTCACCGCACCGCCTCCGCCAAGGATGTTGTCCTTGGGGAGGGTATGCGGGACGACTCGGACGCAAGACTGTGGCACGAGTCACTCTTGGATCATGAAGAGGCGCTGGACCCCGCGCCTCGGTTAGACGAGCATCCGCCGTGTTGGAGAAGGCGAGCATGCGCTCGCCTGCCGCGCGCGTGCACATGCCTTGCTTGCGGAACTTCGCGGTGATGACGGCATCCATACGGGTAGCCGGCTGCGACACCCATCGAAAGCACGAAAGAGCCCGCACCCGGCACATTGAAGAGCGGGCGCATGAGCGGCTCGAAGAGTTCGCCGAGGAAGTGCACGACACCGAAGGCAAGCGGTACTTCCGACATGATGAAAACGGCAGAAGTGAGGGCAGCACCACGTCGAAGAAGAGCTTCATGCCTTCCTGGGATGCACGGAAACCGTGCTCGGAGTAGATGATCATCAGGGCCACGAGGAGCAGGGCAATGAACCCCTGCACGAGCGCCGACCGGGCCTTCACCGCACTGCGTCCGCCAAGGATGTTGTCCTTGGGGAAGGTATGAAGCGCGGGGCTGAGGTCATGTCACTGCGCACGCTGAGCGTGCGAATGCGTAGAAAATTTCATGCACAGGACATCCTGGCTTAGGCAACGAAGCCAACCTCTGGAGGAGGGGGAACGGTGGAGCCAGAGCTGAAGAGCTACCTCGATGCGATGCGGGAGGATCTTAGTGCCCAGATCGCAGCCTCCAGTGCTCGTACAATCACCCTGAACGCCGAGACGAGGGCACACGCCGAGCGTCTGAACGCCGAGATGCGGGCACACGCCGAGCGTCTGAACGCCGAGACGCGGACACACGCCGAACGTCTGAACGCCGAGACGCGGACACACGCCGAACGTCTGAACGCCGAGACGCAGGCACATCTCGAAGACCTCCATCGACAGAACCTAGTCCTCATCGAAGACCTCCACCAGGATGTTCGCGCCGTGGCCGAGGGAGTGCAAACCGTCAACGAAAAGCTGGACCGCATCTTCTCAGACCATGAACGGCGTATTCGGCGTCTTGAGGAAAGGATGCCGTAGATCGTGCAGCGCTCGAGAAGTCTGGGAGTTGGGCCGCTGCCGTGAGGAGCCCAGAGAGGGCCGTGGGATTCGCTTCTGCCCATTGGGTGGAGGTGTTTGCGCTCTGCTGCAGTCGCCCTGCTCGTCACCCGCAGGGCGACTGCACAGCGCAGAGACGTCCAGCCGGGCGCTATTGCCCGTAGAGCCCCGTGCCGATCGCACGCAGGGTCCCAAGGACGCACTCCTCGATTGCGTCCCGCAGCCGCGGTGGATCTGCGCACCAGCGTGGCTGCAGGTAGAGACTGCGCAGAAACGCCTTGACGTTGAGGTAAGTCCTGGCCTTTGGCTCCGCGGCCGCTGCGGCGCGCCATGTGCCCCCCAGTTGGGGACCGCTGAAGAGCGCACACCAGGCGGAGATCTCCCCTTGGCTGATCTCCGGTCGCCGGAGCATGGCAAGGCACGCGAACGCGAGCCGCTCGTCCTCCTCGTGAAGGAAGACCTGCGTACCCGGCCGGAGGACGCGCCCCGCAACCGCGTGCAGCAGATCCAGCAGTCCTTCCGCGGTCGTCCGCGGGTGGGCTGCGAAGGCGCCCAGGCAATCCGCGGTGTGCGCCGCCGCATGCGCCCATCCGCGCCCCGGGACGAATCCGCGCTCGTCCTGCTCCGCAAGGAGGTAGGCGATTGCCCGGCCCCGCCAGTCATCCAGGAGGACGGGCGGCAACTGGGGCTGCTTCGCGTCGATCGCGACGACCTCGCCGAGGATCAGGACCGAGAAGGCGCGCAGGAATACGGTATCTGTGCCCTCTTCCCCCAACCCGACCTCGAGGTTGCGCACCATCCGCTCGCCAAGCGCCTGCAGGGCGTCCTGGGAATATCGGCCCTCGCCCACCCAGGTGGCCAGCGTGGCGTACGCGATCTCGTCGCGCAGCACGGGATCTGTAGAGCCTAGTATCCCGACGAGCTCTGCGGTAAGGTTCTGAAGGTCGCCCCAATCCGGCAGCGCATAGCCGTTTTGGCGCACGGAGACCCAAAATGCTCGATCGATGGCGACTGCACCTCACAATGTCCTCCCAGTGTGTCATACCACACGAGATGCAGGCAGGCCCTGTACGCGGGCATGGGCAGGGAGGCGCAGGAGCGCGGGCCCAGCCCGTGGAAGACCGCGATAGCGATGGTGATGCCCCCTTGTTCTCGGCCCTCGTCTTCATCATCGCGTTGCCGTCTGGCTTTCGGTGGACGCACAATGCGAGCGCGAGACGAGGCAGCGGATCGACGTCGTGGAGCGCAAGGTGGAGGAACTGCGAGAGGGCAGGCGGGCGCCGTCCTGAGGACGGCACCCTGAGAGCGCGACCGAGGAGGCGCAGGGTGAAGACGAGC